>JBKKDD010000222.1:0-19576 GCA_046708705.1 Miltoncostaeaceae bacterium
GGGCGGGGGCCACAAGCGGAAGTACCGCCGGATCGACTTCAAGCGCGACAAGCCCGGGATCCCCGGACGCGTCGCCGCGCTCGAGTACGACCCCAACCGCTCGGCGCGCATCGCGCTCTTGCACTACGCCGACGGCGAGAAGCGCTACATCCTGGCGCCGCAGCGCCTGGGCGTCGGCGACACGGTGATGAGCGGTCCCGGCGCGGACATCAAGCCCGGCAACAGCCTCACGCTCCGCGACATCCCGACCGGCACGATCATCCACAACATCGAGCTGCAGGCGGGCCGCGGCGGCCAGATGTGCCGCTCGGCCGGCGTTGGCGCCCAGCTCATGGCGAAGGAGGGCGACTACGCGACCGTCCGCCTGCCCTCCAGCGAGATGCGCATGGTGCACCTGGAGTGCCGGGCCACCATCGGCCAGGTCGGCAACGTCACCCACGAGAACATCTCGATCGGCAAGGCCGGGCGCAGCCGCTGGAAGGGCGTCCGTCCGACCGTGCGTGGCTCGGCCATGAACCCGGTCGACCACCCGCACGGCGGTGGCGAGGGCAAGACCAACTCCGGCCGTCACCCGGTCACGCCGTGGGGTCAGCCCACCAACGGGCACCGCACGCGCAACAAGAAGAAGGCCAGCCAGAAGTTCATCGTCCGCGCCCGCAAGCGTGGCAAGCACGCAGGGAGCGGCAAGTGATGAAGGACACCAGCAATGGGTCGTAGCCTCAAGAAGGGCCCGTTCGTCGAGGCCAAGCTCATGAAGCGCATCGAGGACATGAACACGGCCAACGAGAAGCGCCTGCTTCGCACGTGGTCGCGTACGTCCACGATCTTCCCGGACATGGTCGGTCACACGATTGCCGTACACGACGGCCGCAAGCACGTACCGGTGTTCATCAGCGAGAGCATGGTCGGCCACAAGCTCGGCGAGTTCGCCCCGACCCGCACCTACCGCGGTCACCAGGGCTCCGACCGCACGTCGAAGATGCGCTGATGGCAGACCCTACCGCCATCGACCAGGCGCGCGCGACCGCCAAGTTCATCCGCGTCTCGCCACGCAAGGCCCGCCTGGTGGCCGATCTCGTGCGCGGCAAGAGCGTGCAGGAGGCGCGTGCCATCCTCGCGTTCGCCACGCGTGACGCCGCGGTCCCCGTGCGCAAGGTGCTGGAGTCGGCCGCCGCGAACGCCGACCACAACCACGGCATGCGCTCGGACGAGCTGGTGCTCGCCCACGTGACCGTGGACCCGGGCCCGACGATCAAGCGCTTTCGCCCCCGCGCGCAGGGCCGGGCCACCCCGATTCTCAAGCGGACCTGTCACATCACGATCGGACTGGCACAGGCCCCCGAGGGCGCTGCCCGAAGGAGACGCAACTAGTGGGTCAGAAAGTCAATCCGACCGGGTTTCGCCTGGGCATCCTCAACGGCTGGAAGAGCAACTGGTTCTCGACCAAGGACTTCGCCTCGTCGCTGGACGAGGACCGGGCAGTGCGTAACCACATCCTGGGCAAGCTGTCCCACGCCGGCCTCTCGGACATCCATCTCAAGAAGGATGCGACCAAGCTGACCGTGGACATCTTCACGGCGCGTCCGGGAATCGTGATCGGCAAGAGCGGCCAGGAGGTCGACGCGCTGCGGAAGGACCTGCACACGCTCACCCAGAAGCAGATCCAGATCAACATCAACGAGATCAAGCGTCCCGAGCTCGACGCCCGCCTGGTCGCCCAGTCCATCGCCGAGCAGCTGCAGAACCGCGTCAGCTTCCGGCGCGCGATGAAGCGCGCCCTGACCTCGGCCATGCGCTCCGGCGCCCAGGGCGCCAAGGTGCAGTGCTCGGGTCGCCTGGGCGGCACCGAGATGTCACGGTCGGAGCACTACTCCGACGGACGCGTGCCCCTGCACACCCTGCGCGCCGACATCGATTACGTGTTCGTCGAGGCCAAGACCACGTTCGGACGCATCGGCGTCAAGGTGTGGATCAACCGCGGCGAGGTGCTCCCCGAGGGCGTCACGGACACGCGTGGTCGCGTCGACCTGGAGGCCCAGCAGCAGCGCCGGCCCCCGCAGCAGCGTCGCGACCGTCGTGACCGACCCGGTGGTGGCCCTGGCGGCCCCGGCGGCGGGTCTGGTGGTCCCGGCGGTGGTCGCGGCAGCGGCGGCGGACGCCCCCCGGGCGGCGGCGGTCGTGGACCCGGCCAGGGCCAGGGAGGACGTTCCTAACCATGCTGCTCCCCAAGCGCGTCAAGCACCGCAAGCACCACCGCGGCCGTCGGGCCGGGTTGTCGCGCGGCAACACCGAGGTCAAGTTCGGCCAGTACGGCCTCAAGGCCCTGGAGCCCGCCTGGATCACGAACCGCCAGATCGAAGCGGCGCGTATCGCGATCAACCGGCGCATCCGTCGTGGCGGCAAGGTCTGGATCAACGTGTTCCCGCACCTGCCCGTCACCAAGAAGCCCGCCGAGACCCGCATGGGCTCGGGCAAGGGCTCGCCGGAGACGTGGGTCGCCGTGGTCAAGCCGGGCAAGGTCATGTTCGAGCTCACCGGCGTTCCGGAGCCGCTTGCCCGCGAGGCGATGCGCCTGGCCGCCAACAAGCTTCCGATCAAATGCAAGTTCGTGACACGAGACGATTTTTGATGCCGAAGAAACTCGCCAAAGAACTGCGCGACCTCAACGACGAGCGCCTGGAAGGGAAGCTCACCGAGGCACGCGAGGCGCTGTTCAACCTCAGGTTCCAGCACGCCGGTGGCGCGCTGGAGCGCACCTCCGAGATCTCGGAGCGCAAGCGTGAGGTCGCACGGCTCCTCACGGTCATCAAAGAGCGCGCAGAAGAGGAAGCCAATGGCTGAGACACCCCAGGCATCGATCGCGGCCCGCAAGATCCGTAGCGGCGTGGTCGTCAGCGACGTCCGCGACAAGACCATCACGGTCCGCATCGACTCGGCGCGCACGCACCCGGTGTACGGCAAGACGGTGCGACGCACCGCCAAGCTCCACGTGCACGACGAGCGCAACGAGGCGAACGTCGGCGACGTGGTGCGCATCATCGAATCTCGGCCGCTGTCCGCGCAGAAGCGCTGGCGCCTGGTCGAGATCACGGAGCGTGCCAAGTGATCCAGCAGGAATCGCGTCTGCGGGTCGCCGACAACACCGGGGCCCGCGAGATCCTCTGCATCCGCGTGATGGGCGGCTCCAAACGCCGCTACGCCTACGTCGGCGACGTCATCGTCGCGACGGTCAAGCAGGCGACGCCCAACGGCGCCGTCAAGAAGGGCGACGTCGTCAAGGCGGTCGTGGTGCGCACCAGGAAGTCCCACCCCCGCGACGACGGCACGTTCATCGCGTTCGACGAGAACGCCGCCGTGATCATCGACGCGGCCTCCAACCCTCGCGGCACCCGCATCTTCGGGCCGGTCGCCCGTGAGCTTCGCGACAAGAACTTCATGAAGATCATCTCGCTCGCGCCGGAGGTGTTGTAAGTGACCGCCCGCATCAAGAAGGGTGACGAGGTCGTGTGCATCTCGGGCAAGGACAAAGGCAAGACCGGTACGGTGATCGAGGTACGATCCGCCGACGAGCGCGTGGTCGTCGAAGGGCTCAACATCGTGAAGCGCCACACCAAGCCGCGTCCTCCCCAGGAGCCGGGTGGCGTGATCGAGAAGGCAGCGCCGATCCACTGGTCCAACGTGGCGTTGATCGATCCGAAGGACGGGCGCCCCACACGGGTGCGGTTCCAGGAGATCGACGGCAAGAAGGTCCGAGTGTCGGCCCGAAGCGGAGAGAAGCTCGACTGAATCCATGGTTGACGAGAACGACGACATGACATCTGACGAGACCCCCGAGGCGCCCGCCGCGGACGACCAGGCCGCGCCCGAAGCTCAGGCCGAGGCCGCGCCCGAGGCCGACGCGCCAGAGACGCCCGCCGAGCCCGAGCAGGCTGCGGCGCCCGAGGCCGACGCATCGGAGGCCGACGCGCCAGAGGCCGAGGCCCCCAAGGGGCGTCCGGCGGCGAAGTCCAAGAAGGGCAAGGGCGGCAAGGACGCCCCGGCCGTCGACCTGGGCCCGGCGCCGCCACCGCGACTGCGCGGCGTCTACGACAGCGAGATCAGGCCGAAGCTCCAGGAGGAGTTCGGCTACAGCTCGCCGATGCAGCACCCGCGCATCACCAAGATCACGCTCAACATGGGTGTCGGTGAGGCCAAGCAGAACAGCAAGTCGCTCGACGAGGCCGTCGAGCAGCTCGCGGAGATCGCCGGCCAGCGGCCCATCATCACGAAGGCACGCAAGTCCATCGCGCAGTTCAAGCTGCGCGAGGGCATGCCGATCGGCTGCAAGGTGACGCTGCGTGGCGCGCGCATGTGGGAGTTCTACGACCGGCTCACATCGGTTGCGCTTCCGCGCATTCGCGACTTCCGCGGCGTCAACCCGGACAGCTTCGACGGGCGCGGCAACTTCGCGCTCGGCATCCGTGAGCAGACGATCTTCCCCGAGATCGACTACGACGAGATCGACAAGACACGGGGCCTCGACGTCATCATCACCACGTCGGCTGCGACCGACGAGGAGGGGCGTGCGCTGCTGCGCCACCTCGGGATGCCGTTCAGGGCGGATGGCTACACGGCCGAGGAGCGGACTGCCCGCCGTCGGCGCAAGCAACGTTCGCGGTCGCGAACACGCTCGAAGAAGCGATAGGAGACACGTGGCGAAGACCAGCCTGCGCGTGAAGGCCTCACGCATGCCCAAGTACCAGACCCGGGGATACTCGCGCTGCCATCGGTGCGGCCGTTCCCGCGCGTACTACCGCAAGTTCGGCCTGTGCCGCATCTGCCTGCGCGAAGAGGCACACGCGGGCGTCATCCCCGGCATGACCAAGTCGAGCTGGTGATGCCAAGATGATGACCGACCCCGTGGCCGACATGCTGACCCGCGTGCGCAACGCCAACCAGGCGCTGCACGACCAGGTCCGCATGCCCGCGAGCAAACTCAAGACCGAGATCGCGAAGGTCCTCGAAGCCGAGGGCTACATCGTCGGCTGGGAGGAGTCCGGCGAGGGCAAGGAGCGCACGCTCCTCGTCCGGCTCAAGTACGACAAGAGCCGCCGTCAGGTGATCTCCGGCCTTCGCCGCGTCAGCAAGCCGGGTCGGCGCGTCTACGTCGACCAGACCGAGATTCCCAAGGTGCTGGGCGGAATGGGCGTGGCGGTCATCTCGACCTCCCAGGGCCTGTTGACCGGCCAGGAAGCTCGCCGGCGTGGCATCGGCGGCGAAATCCTCTGCGAGGTCTGGTAGCCACGTGAGCAGAATCGGACGAGCACCGATCCCCGTCCCCGACGGCGTGAAGGTGAACATCACGGGCCAGACCGTGACGGTCACGGGCCCCAGGGGCGAGCTGTCGCGCGTCGTGGTCGAGCCCATCCGGGTGATCCAGGAGGATGGCGAGCTGCGCGTCGAGCGGCCCACCGACCGTGCCCCGCACCGATCCCTGCACGGCCTGTCACGCACGCTCGTCGCGAACATGGTCGAGGGCGTCAGCAACGGGTTCGAGCGGCGTCTGGAGATGGTGGGCGTCGGCTACCGCGCGCAGCTCAAGGGCGCCCAGCTCGAGATCCTCGCCGGGTTCTCGCACCCGGTCCTCATCGATCCCCCCGACGGCATCACCTTCGAGGTTCCGGCACCGACGCAGATCGTCGTGCTGGGCATCAACAAGGAGCTCGTCGGCCAGGTCGCGGCGGACATCCGCAAGGTCCGCCCGCCCGAGCCGTACAAGGGCAAGGGCATCAAGTACCAGGGCGAGTTCGTTCGCCGGAAGGTGGGCAAGCGGGCGTGAGCGACCATACGCCGCGCTCGACACGGCTCTTGGTCGGCCTATTCCCGGCCCTTCGGGCCGCGGCGTCCATACGCCGCGCTCGACACGGCTCTTGGTCGGCCTATTCACGGCCCTTCGGGCCGTTCACACATCTCGCGCGGCTGAATTTACGTCGCGGCTTCCATACGCCGCGTTCGACACGGGCGTATTGCGGGGTTGAGGGGGTTTCATGAGACACATTTCACCAGCACAGACGGGACGTGAGCGTCGGCGCCGGCGGATCCGGGGCAAGGTCGTCGGCACCGCCGAGCGGCCGCGCCTTTCGGTGTTCCGGTCGAACGCGCGCATCTATGCGCAGATCATCGACGACACGACCGGGCACACGCTTGCGGCGGCGGGATCGACCGAGCAGGCGCTTCGCGGCACCGGCAAGTCGGCTGCGGCGGCCGAGGTCGGAAAGCTCGTGGCCGACCGCGCGACGGCGGCCGGTGTGACGAAGGTCGTGTTCGATCGCGGCGGGTATCTCTACCATGGGCGTGTCAAGGCGCTCGCAGATGCCGCCCGCGAGGGTGGCCTTGAGTTCTAGAAGCGGATTGGGGATGAGGATCGTTGGCTGAGGTACGACGGAGAGAGCGCATCAACCCGAACGGGCTCGAGCTTGCCGAGCGCGTCGTCCAGGTGAACCGCGTCGCCAAGGTGGTGAAGGGTGGCCGGCGCTTCTCGTTCTCGGCGCTCGTCGTCGTCGGCGACCAGCACGACGTGGTCGGCGTCGGTCACGGGAAGGCCCGCGAGGTCCCGTTGGCGATCCAGAAGGCCATCGAGGACGCCAAGAAGAACCTGTTCCGCGTGCCCAAGCACGGCTCGACGATCACCCACCAGGTGCTCGGCCATCACGGCGCCGGTCGCGTGATGCTGAAGCCTGCCTCTCCGGGTACCGGCGTCATCGCCGGTGGACCGGTGCGCGCGGTGCTCGAGCTCGCCGGCATCAACGACATCCTGAGCAAGTCGCTCGGCAGCACCAACCCCATGAACCTGTTGCCCGCCACGGTGGCGGCTCTCAAGGGCCTCCTGCGTCCCGAGGACATCGCCGAGCGGCGCGGCAAGACCGTGGCGCACGTGCTGGGTCTCTCGGAGACCCGCAACGGCAAGCGGCTTCAGGAACCCGCGGCCGAGGCGGAGGCCACCGAGCCCGCCGCCGCCGCCGAGACTCCCGCCGCCGAGGCGCCTGAGGGGGACGCTGCGCCCGCAGTCACCCAAGCCGCCGGGCCGGCCGCCGAGGCCGAGCCCGCCCTCGAGGTCGCATCCGCCGCCGGCGAGGAGCCCGCATGATCCGCGTCACCCAGACCGGCTCCCAGATCGGCACCAAGCAGGAGCACCGCGGCACGCTGCGCGCGCTCGGCCTGGGCAAGATCGGCCGCAGCAAGCTCCACCGCGACACGCCCGAGCTCCGGGGTCGTCTGCGGAAGGTCGCGTTCCTGATCAAGGTCGAGGAGGACGTCAATGAGTGACGCCGACGCCACACCCGCGGTTGACCCCAACGACGTGCGGCTGGAGACGCTCGCGCCGAATCCCGGCGCCCGTCGCAAGCGCAAGCGGATCGGTCGCGGCCCGGGCTCCGGCCACGGCAAGACCTCCGGTCGCGGTCACAAGGGCCAGGGATCGCGCTCCGGCACGGGCCCGATCGAGGCGTTCCAGGGCGGGCAGACCCCGATCCACATGCAGAAGGGCAAGCTGCGCGGCCCCAACCACAAGAAGTCGATGCCGTTCGAGCGCTTTCGCACCCACTCGATCCCGGTCAACGTCGGCAGCCTGGTCGCGTTCGATACCGGCTCCGTCGTCGACGTTGCCGCGCTCGAGTCCCGTGGCCTGGTCAAGGGCAACAAGAACCGCAAGTGGCCGGTCAAGATCCTGGCCGAGGGCGACCTGGACCGCGCGCTCACCGTGCGCGCCCACGCCTTCTCGGCGGGCGCCAGGACCAAGATCGAGGCGGCTGGAGGCACGGTCGAGCTCATTTCGGCGCGCGACGCCGTCGCCACGACCGACGCCCAGGGGTAACGCCCCGTGCTGAAGTCGATCCTCAACGCCTTCAAGTCGGCGGAGCTTCGCAAGAAGATCGCGTTCACGTTCGCGATCCTCGCGCTCTACCGGCTCGGCACGTTCGTGCCGGTGCCCGGGGTCGACGCCCAGGGGATCGCGGACCGGATCAACGGGCAGGGCGCCGCCAACGTCCTGCAGTTCCTCAACCTGTTCTCGGGTGGCGCCCTGACGCGGTTCTCGGTGTTCGCGCTGGGGATCATGCCGTACATCACCGCGAGCATCGTCATCCAGTTGATGACCGTGGTGATCCCCAAGCTGGAGGCGCTGCAGAAGGAGGGTGAGGCCGGCTACGCCAAGATCACCCAGTACACGCGCTACCTGACCGTGGTGCTCGCGTTCCTGCAATCGCTCGCCTACGTGCTGTTCTTTCGCCAGCAGGGCGCGCTCGGCGACCTCGGCTTCGGGCGCCTCTACCTGGTGATCATCTCGCTGACGGCGGGCACCGTGCTGGTCATGTGGCTCGGCGAGCTCATCACGCAGCGCGGCATCGGCAACGGCATCTCGCTGATGATCTTCGCGAGCATCGTGGCCGGCATCCCGACCGGCATCCAGCGGTGGTGGGACCTGCCGCCGGTCTCCATGATCATCATTGGCATCATGGCCGTGGCGGTCGTCGTGGGCGTCGTGTTCGTCAACGAGGGCCAGCGGCGCATTCCGATCCAGTACGCCAAGCGAGTGGTCGGACGGCGCATGACCCAGGGCGGCACCACCTACATGCCGCTGCGGGTCAACATGGCGGGCGTCATCCCCGTGATCTTCGCCGCGTCCATCGTGATCCTGCCGTCGCTCTTCTCGACGCTGATCGGCGGCAACAGCGGGTTCTTCGCCGACGTCGGACGGCTGCTCGGCACCAACTCCTGGTTCTACATCATCTTCCAGGCCGTGCTGATCATCCTGTTCACCTACTTCTACACGGCGGTGCAGTTCAACCCCGTCGACCAGGCGGACAACCTTAAGAAGTACGGCGGGTTCGTGCCCGGCGTGCGTCCCGGCCGCCCGACGGCCGTGTACCTGGACCGCGTGATGACACGGCTGACGCTGCCCGGCGCCATCTACCTGGCGGGCATCGCGAGCCTCCCGAACATCGTGTTCAAGTACATGCCCGAGGTCAACTTCACGTTCGCGGGTACGTCGCTGCTGATCGTCGTCGGCGTCGCGATCGACACCATGCGCCAGCTGGAGGCCCAGCTCATGCAGCGCCAGTATGAAGGGTTCCTCAAATAGCGCGGCTCGCGCTGTTCGGCCCACCCGGCGCGGGCAAGGGGACGCAGGCCGAGCGGCTCAAGGCCGAGCTCGGCCTGACGCACCTGGCCACGGGGGACATCCTGCGCCAGGAGGTCGCCGACGGCAGCGAGCTCGGCCGCGAGGCCAAGCGATTCATGGACGCGGGCGACCTGGTGCCGGACGCGGTCGTCATCGGGATGATCCAGGGGCGGCTGGACGGGTCGGCCGATAACTTCCTGCTGGACGGGTTCCCGCGCACGGTGGCGCAGGCCGAGGCGCTGGACGCCATGCTGGCCGCGCTCGATGCGCCGCTGCAGGCGGTCGTCTCGCTGCGCGTCCCCGACGACGAGCTGATGCGCCGCCTGGGTGGTAGATGGCTGTGCCGCAAATGCGGGCGGGCGTTCCACGAGGTCTCGAACCCGTACTCGCCCGACGACCGCTGCCCGGCCGACGGCGGCGTCTGCGACCTGTACCAGCGCGACGACGACAAGCCCGACACGATCGCGGCGCGCCTCGCGACCTACCGCGACCAGACCTCCCCCGTGATCGGCTACTACGCCGCCCATGACGTCCTGCGCGAGATCGACGGCACCGGCCAGCTGGACGCGGTGTACGCACGCATCCGCGCGGCGGTCGGGCTGTGAGCGCCAAACGCCGCCCGGCGCCCAAAGCGCCGCGCCGCGGGCAGGTGCCGAAGACTCCGGACGAGCTCGACGCGATGGCGGCGGCCGGGGCGGCGCTGGCCGAATGCATCGACATCCTGCGGACCGAGGTGCGGGAGGGCGCGACCACCCTGCAGATTGACGCGATCGCCGAGGAGGCCATCCGCGCGCGTGGCGGCGTGCCCGCGTTCCTCGGCTATCCCGGCGCGCCCAATGTGCCGCCGTTTCCCGGCACCATCTGCGCCTCGTTGAACGACGAGGTCGTCCACGGCATCCCCAGTCCTGCCCGGCTGCAGGACGGCGACATCCTGTCCGTCGACATCGGCCTGATCCTGGAGGGCTGGGTCGCCGACACCGCCCGCACGTTCGCGGTCGGCTCGATCACGCCCAAGGCCGCGCGCCTGATCTCGGTCACCGAGACGGCGCTGGCGCGCGGCATCGCGCAGGCACGGCCCGGCAACAGGGTCGGCGACATCGGCCACGCTGTGCAGACCGAGGTCGAGGCCGGCGGGTTCTCGGTGGTACGGGCGCTCGTGGGACACGGCGTCGGGCGCACGATGCACGAGGAGCCCCAGGTGCCGAACTTCGGCGAGGCGGGGACCGGGCCGCAGCTCGCCCCGGGCATGGTCATCGCCATCGAGCCCATGGTCAACGCGGGCGGGTTCGAGGTGACCGTGGACGCCGACGGTTGGACCATCCGCACCGCCGACGGCTCCCTGTCGGCCCATGCCGAGCACACGGTCGCGGTCACCGAGGACGGCCCCCGCATCCTCACCCAAACGTGACCGCCATCATGCTACGATCCATGGCCGCTCGCGGGAGACCGCGAGCTTTGTCGCGCGTTTTGAGAACGCCCTGCGGGGCAGCCCTTCGGGGCGTGAGAGGAGTTCGTGGGTCAGAAGGAAGATGCGATCGAGCTGGAGGGGGAGGTCACCGAGGCCCTGCCCAACACCATGTTTCGGGTCACGCTCGACAACGACCACAACGTCCTCGCGCACATCTCAGGGAAGATGCGCCAGCACTACATCCGAATCCTCCCGGGCGACCGCGTCAAGGTCGAGTTGTCACCGTACGACCTGACGCGCGGCCGCATCACATACCGCTTCAAATGAGAGCAAGGATCGACCTGTGAAAGTCCGAGCGTCAGTCAAACCCATGTGCGAGAAGTGCCGCGTCATCAAGCGGCACGGCAAGATCATGGTCATCTGTCAGAACCCCCGCCACAAGCAAACCCAGGGCTGATCGGTGGCACGTATCGCAGGCGTCAACGTCCCGCGCGAAAAGCGCATCGAGATCGGGCTCACGTACATCTTCGGCATCGGCCGCTCGACGTCCAACCGCGTCCTCGCGGCGGTCGGCATCGCGCCCGACACGTACGTCCGGGACCTGACCGAGGAAGAGATCACGCAGCTTCGTGACTTCATCGAGAAGGACCTGATCGTCGAGGGCGATCTGCGACGGGAGCGGGCGAACAACGTCAAGCGCCTGTCCGAGATCGGCTGCTACCGCGGCCTGCGCCACCGGCGCGGACTTCCGTCACGCGGGCAGCGGACCAAGACGAACGCGCGCACGCGCAAGGGACCCCGCAAGACCGTCGGCAAACAGCGCAAGAAGTAGACGAGAGGAACTCGTGTCACGTCAGAAGGCAACACGCGGGCGCACACGTCGCCGCGCAAAGAAGAACATCCCGATCGGGCATGCTCACATCAAGACGTCGTTCAACAACACGATCGTCACCCTCACCGACCGTGCGGGGAACGTGATCGCGTGGGAGACCGCGGGGTCAGCGGGCTTCAAGGGGTCGCGCAAGTCGACCCCGTTCGCCGCCCAGGTCACGGCCGACGCGGCCGCCCGCAAGGGCATGGAGCACGGTCTGCAGAAGGTCGACGTGTACGTCAAGGGGCCGGGATCGGGTCGGGAGACCGCGATCCGCTCGCTTCAGGCCGCCGGCCTCGAGGTGACATCCGTGACCGACGTCAGCCCCGTCCCGCACAACGGTTGCCGCCCTCGCAAGCGGCGCCGCGTCTAAGTTCCAGTAGGAGACCCGCTCAGTGGCCCGTGATCGTGACCCCCAGTGCAAACAGTGCCGACGTGAGGGCGAGAAGCTCTTCCTCAAGGGCGAGCGCTGCCTGACCGACAAGTGCGGCATCGAGCGGCGCCCGTACCCGCCCGGAGAGGCCGGTCAGGGCCGGCGCTCCAAGCAGAGCGAGTACCTGCTGCAGCTGCGCGAGAAGCAAAAGGCGCGGCGCTTCTACGGCGTGCTCGAGGCGCAGTTCCGTCGCTACTACGAGAAGGCGAGCCGCCAGTCCGGCGTGACCGGCGAGAACCTGCTGCGCCTGCTCGAGCTGCGGCTCGACAACGTCGTCACGCGGCTCGGTTTCGCCGCCTCCCGCCGCCAGGCCCGCCAGCTCGTGAGCCACGGACACTTCAGGGTCAACGGCCGGCGCGTGAACATCCCCAGCTACCAGGTGCGCCCCTCCGACGTCATCTCGGTCAAGCAGCAGTCCTCAGCCGAGCAGACCATCCGCAACGCCACGGACCTGGTGGCATCGGTTGCGCCGTGGCTGCAGGCCGACTACGACCAGCTGAGCGGCACCATCCTCAAGTTCCCCGACCGGGTCGAGATCGACACGCCGGTGCGGGAGCAGCTGATCGTGGAGCTCTACTCCAAGTAGCGGTACCGGGTCCCCGAGCGAGGGCGGCCGATTCCTGACGCGGGGATCGGCAGCCGAGGCGAGGGGCATCCGTTTTTCGCGTTCATTCACACCCGGCTCCGGCCGGAGGAAGAGGGAAAGACGTTGCTCGACATCCAGGCCCCCCGCATGACCTACACTCAGAACTCCGACACCCTCGGCGTATTCGAGGTCGAGCCGCTCGACCGCGGCTTCGGTCACACGTTCGGCAACTCGCTGCGCCGGGTGCTGCTCTCGTCACTCGAGGGCGCGGCGGTCACCTCGATCCGCATCGACGGCGTCCAGCACGAGTTCAGCACGATCGACGGCGTCCGTGAGGACGTGACCGACATCATCCTCAACCTGCGCGGCCTCGTGTGCGTGCTGCATGGCGAGACCCCCGAGGTCGAGGTCGAGATCACCAAGACCGGCCCCGGCTCGGTCACCGCCGCCGACATCAGCTGCCCGGCGGACCTCGAGATCCTGAACCCCGAGCTGGAGATCGCGAACCTCAACAAGGGCGCGCGACTCGAGATGATCCTGACGATCGCCCGGGGCATCGGCTACGTCCCGGCCGAGCAGAACAAGGGCGCGGGCACCACGATCGGGGTGATCCCGGTGGACTCGGCCTTCGCACCGATCCGGCGGGTGCGCTTCGAGGTCAGCCCGGCGCGCGTCGGGCAGCGGACCGACTACGACAAGCTCATGCTCGAGATCGAGACGGACGGGTCGATCGACCCGCGCGAGGCCATCGCCCGTGCTGCGGACACCCTGATCGGGCGCCTGTCGATGTTTGCGAACCCGGCCGCGGCGATCGAGGCCGAGCTCGTCGAGGAGGGCCCGCCCAAGAGCGACATGCACGACATCCTCATCGAGGAGCTCGAGCTTGGGGTACGCTCCTACAACTGCCTCAAGCGGGTCGGGATCGAGACGATCGGCGACCTGATCTCGAAGACGGAGGGCGAGCTCGGGGCGATCCCGAACTTCGGCCGCAAAAGCATCGAGGAGGTCAAGGAGGTCCTGGCAGCCCAGGGTCTCGATCTCCGCGCAGACGACTGACCGAGGAGTTTCACCAATGCGCCACCGCCGTCAGGGACCAAAGCTCAACCGATCCAGCGCCCATCGCGCGTCGATGGCGGCCAACCTCGCCACAGCGCTCTTGGAGCATGGGCGCATCCAGACGACCGAGCCCAAGGCTCGCCTGGCTCGGGTCGTCGCCGAGAAGGCGATCACACTCGGCAAGGACGGCAGCCTGCACGCCCGCCGCCAGGCGATCGCGCTGCTTCGCAACAAGACGATCAGCTACCGCCTGTTCAACGAGATCGCGCCGGTCTTCAAGGACATCCCCGGCGGGTACACGCGCGTGATCAAGCTCGGCCCCCGTCAGGGCGACGCCGCCCCGATGGTGCTGCTGGAGCTCTCGCGCGAGGTGCCGGCCGCGGCCGCGGCGGAGTAGCTCCGACCGTCTCCGGGCAGGTCGGCTGTGGCGACGCTTCGGCTGGACCTTGAGTACGACGGGCGAGACTTTGCCGGCTGGGCCGCCCAGCCGGGCCAGCGGACAGTTGAGGGAGCCCTGCGCGAGGCACTGGCGCGGGTGCTGCGCGACCCCCTCGTCGCGGTGCGGGTTGCGGGGCGCACCGATGCCGGCGTCAGCGCGACCGGTCAGGTCGTCAGCGTCGTCGTCCATGGGGATGTGGACGTACGCAGGATGCTTCGTGCGCTCAACGGGACGCTTCCCGAGGACGTGGCTGTCCGCGCGCTGAGCGAGGCGCCCGAGGGCTTCGATGCGCGCGCTGATGCCCTGAGCCGGACGTACGAGTACCGCGTGCTGTGCGGTCCGCCCTCGCCGCGTCGCCGGGACGACGTGCTGAACGTCTCGTGGACGCTCGACCGCGAGGCGATGGCGCTCGCCGCGGCCGCCGTGGAGGGACAGCACGACTTCCGGGCGTTCACGCCGACCAACACCGACCACGTGTTCTTCGATCGCACGGTCGCGTCCTGCGTGTGGCTCGAGCGCGCCGACGAGCTGGTCCTGCGGATCGAGGCCAACGCGTTCCTGCGTCACATGGTGCGCGTGCTGGTCGGCTCCATGCTGCTTGTCGGCCGCGGCCACTGGCAGCTCCCGCAGTTCACGCGCCTGCTCGACGGCGCCCCGCGCTCCGCGGCCGGCCCTACTGCGCCGCCCCATCCGCTGACGCTCGTGGGCGTGGGCTACTGATCGGCTGCCACCGGGTGCACGGGGATGGGCGAGGGGTCGATGCTCCGTGAGACCACATGGACACCACTTCGGCGCGGCTTCGACGCCCAACACCCCCGCTATTTGCGTAAATATGGAGCGCATGAGAACCAAGACCAAGCCCTTGCTGTGCGAGCTGCACGCCCACACCACCTGGAGCGACGGCGTCCTGTCGCTTGGCGAGCTCGTCGATCTCTACGGCCAGGCGGGATTCGATGTGCTCTGCGTGACCGACCATGTCGTGCGGCACGACGATCCGTTCACGGAGTGGGTCCAGGCCGCCGGGATGGTGACCGCCGCCAACCACGCCGAGTACATGCGCGCGATCGTCGAGGAGGCGGAGCGGGCCTGCGACCGCTATCAGATGCTCGTGATACCGGGCATCGAGCTGACCTACAACGACGTCGACCCCGACGTCGCGGCGCACGCGGTCGCCGTCGGCTGCCGCCACCACATCGACCTGGACGGCGGGATCGAGATGGCGATGCTTCGTGCCCGGACGGGCGGCGCGGCGATCGTCGCGGCCCACCCCCACACCGGCGACGGGGGACACCGCGGCGCCGGGACGCGACGGTTCGCGAAGGAATGGCAGGAGCTCGCCACGCTCGTGGATCGCTATGAGCTCTTCAATCGGCGCGAGTTGTTCGCCTGGGTCGCCGAAGCCGGGCTGCCGGGTGTCGCGAGCGGCGACTTCCACCGGCCCGGGGACCTCGGCGGGTGGAAGACGCTGATCCCCTGCCGACGCGACGAGCGCTCGGTCGTCGACTACCTGCGCTCGTCACGTCCCGTGTACCTGGCTCAGGTCGAGGCCGGCGACGCGTTTGGACGGATGGCGGCGTAGGCCCGGTGCCCGGACGAGGCCGCGGCTCCGTGACCGCGTGCTGACCATCCGTCGCTGCGCGACGAGCACTCCGGAGCCGCAGCAGGCTGAGCGGACCGGCTGAGAACTTCTCGCCGGCCGAGCGGATCGCGACGAACGCCGACGCCCACGCCCCCGCCGCCGTGGGGGAGAATGCGCGTATGGAACGTCCCCGCATCGTGGTCACCCGGCGGTTGCCGGAGACGGTGGAGCGGCGGTTGGCAGAGCTGTTCGACGTCGAGCTGAACCCGGATGACGGCCCGCGGTCGGCGGACGATCTGCGTGCGGCGCTGCGAGGCGCGGACGGCATGCTCGTGTGCGTGACAGATGCGCTCGATGCCGGGGTGCTCGCGACCGGCGGGCGGCAGGCCGGCATCCTCGCGAACTTTGGGGTGGGGTACAACCACATCGACATCGACGCCGCGCGGGCCAACGGAATCGTCGTGACGAACACGCCGGGCGTGCTGACCGACGCCACCGCCGACCTCGCGATCCTGCTGATGCTGATGGCGGCGCGGCGCGCCGGTGAGGGCGAGCGCGAGGTGCGGGCCGGGGAGTGGACGGGGTGGCGACCGACCCACATGATGGGAACCCAGGTCAGCGGCGCGACCCTCGGCATCGTGGGCATGGGACGCATCGGCCGGGCGGTCGCCCAACGCGCGCGGGACGGATTCGGAATGCGGATCGTGTTCCACCAGCCCAACCCGGTCGACCTGGACGGCTTCGACGCGACGCCGTGCGCGTCGCTCGACGAGCTGCTCTCGGTCAGCGACGTCGTCTCGATCCACAGCCCGGCCACTCCGCAGACCCGGGGGACGATCGACGCCCGTCGCCTCGCCCTGATGCGACCCGGCGCGATCCTGGTCAACACCGCGCGCGGAGACATCGTCGATGAGTCGGCGCTCGCGTCGGCGTTGCGTGCGGGCAGGCTCGCCGGCGCCGGCCTGGACGTCTACGAGCGCGAGCCGAGCGTCCATCCGCAGCTCCTGGAACTCGAGAATGTGGTCCTGCTCCCGCACCTGGGGAGCGCCACCACTCAGACGCGCATCGCGATGGGTCTCCGCGCGATCGACAACCTGGTGGCGTTCTTCGCGGGCGTCGACCCGCCGAACCGCATCACCTGACTTCGCCTTACCGCTGGTCGGCGGCGCTCCGGTAGCCATGGAGCGGCTGTCCGGCGTGGCGGCCGAGCAGCGTCAGGTCGGCGGCTCCCAGCCGGTCCGCGGCGGTGAGCGCCTGGTGCCAGTAGGGGTAGAGCAGTTGGGGCGCGCTGAGCGCGTCAAGGCGACCCCGCTCGTCGTCCGCGAGCGTCAGGTCCGCGGCCGCCAGGTTGTCGGCGAGCTGCTGCTCGGTGCGCGCGCCGATGATCACGGTGCTCACGGCCGGGCGCTCCAGGAGCCAGGCAAGGGCGATCTGCGCCGGGGACACGCCCCGGTGCTCGGCGATGGCGACGAGGGCATCGACGATGTCGTAGAGCCGGTCCAGGTCGTAGACCGGGGGCTCCTGCCATTCGGTGAGCTGTCGCGATCCCTCCGGCGTGGCGCGGTCGCGTCGGTACTTGCCCGACAGCAACCCGCCGGCGAGTGGGCTCCACACGAGGATGCCGAGCCCCTGGTCCACCGACGCCGGCACGAGCTCGTACTCGACCTCGCGCGCGATCAACGAGTAATAGATCTGCTGGCTCACGAAGCGCTGGAACCCGTGCCGCTCCGACACCGACAGTGCCTTCATCAGGTGCCAGGACGAGTAGTTGGAGCATCCGACGTAGCGCACCTTGCCGGAGCGCACGAGCCGGTCGAGCGCCTCGAGGGTCTCGTCGAGCGGTGTGTGGCCGTCCCACTGGTGCACCTGGTAGAGGTCGATGTGGTCGATGTCGAGGCGCCGGAGGCTGGCCTCGCACGCGCGCATCAGGTGGTGGCGCGAGAGGCCGGCGTCGTTGGGGCCGGTTCCCATCGGGAACCGCGCCTTGGTCGCGATGAGCAGCCGGTCCCGCCGTCCGGCGAGGGCCTTACCCAGGATCTCCTCGGAGAGCCCGTCGCTGTACACGTCGGCGGTGTCGATCAGGTTGACCCCGGCGTCCAGGCACACGTCGAGCATGCGCTGCGCTTCGGCGACGTCCGAGCCGCCGACGTCACGGAACTTGGAGGCTCCGCCGAAGGTCATCGTCCCGAGCGCGAGCGCCGAGACCCTGAGTCCGGACCGGCCAAGCTGACGGTACTCCATCATCATTTCCCTCGATTGTGATCGCGTGCGCTCCCGGCATTGTGCGCCATTGCGTCCGCTACCGCCTGCTCGGCGCCCCCTGGGGATGCGCAGCCAGGCGATTCCGCCCCCTGGCGAAGCCGGGCCTGGTCAGCTAGTGTCTTGGCACTCGTGGCGGTGGAGTGCCAAAACTCCTGGAGAAGAGCCCCAGGGATGCCGCCCGCGCTGAACCCAAGTACGAGGAGGGCAATTGAATCTGAAGCCGCTCGGCGACCGAGTGATCATTGAAGGAATCGAGGCGGAGCAGATGACCGTCAGCGGGATCGTTCTCCCGGACACCGCGAAGGAGAAGCCGCAGCGCGGCAAGGTCCTCGCGGTCGGCGACGGGCGATGGGACGAGGGCAAGCGTGTTCCCCTCGACGTCGCCGTCGGTGACGAGGTCATCTACTCCAAGTACGGCGGGACCGAGGTCAAGGTCGACGGCGACGACGTCCTGATCCACTCGGAGCACGACATCCTGGCCGTGGTCGAGGGATCCGCCCCGGCTGCCGCAGCTGCTCCCGCAGCCGCGAAGCCCAAGCGCGCGAAGAAATAACCGAGCCGAACTGACGAAAGGGAACGAAGCGAATGGCGAAGGAAATCAAGTTCAACGAGGACGCACGTCGCGCGCTCGAGCGCGGGGTCAACATCCTCGCTGACGCGGTCAAGGTCACGCTGGGCCCCAAGGGGCGCTACGTCGTGATCGACCGCAAGTTCGGCGCTCCGACGATCACGAATGACGGTGTGACCATCGCGCGCGAGATCGACGTGGAGGACGCATTCGAGAACCAGGGTGCTCAGCTCGTGCGTGAGGTCGCCACGGCGACCAACGACGTGGCGGGTGACGGCACGACGACGGCGACGCTGCTTGCGCAGGCGATCGTGCGTGAGGGTGTCAAGAACGTGGCTGCGGGCGCAAACCCGATGGGGTTGAAGCGCGGGATCGAGCAGGCCGTCGACGTCGTCGTCGCGGAGATCAAGAGGAACGCGCGTCCGGTCAGCGGCAAGGAGGACATTGCGCGGGTCGCGACGATCTCCGCGCGTGACCGCGAGGTCGGCGACATCATCAGCGATGCGATCGAGAAGGTCGGCAAGGATGGTGTGGTCAATGTGGAGGAGGGCCAGACCTTCGGGATGGAGCTCGAGTTCACGGAGGGCATGCAGTTCGACCGCGGGTACATGTCGCCGTATATGGTCACCGACCCGGAGCGCATGGAGGCGATCCTGGACGACCCGTACATCCTCGCCCACGGCGGCAAGATCAGCCAGGTCAAGGACGTGCTGCCGCTCCTGGAGCGCGTCATCCAGACCGGTCGCAGCCTCCTGATCCTCGCGGAGGACGTGGAGGGCGAGGCGCTCGCCACGTTGATCGTCAACAAGCTGCGCGGCACGTTCACCGGCATCGTGGTCAAGGCCCCGGGTTTCGGCGACCGTCGCAAGCGGATGCTCGAGGACATCGCGATCCTGACCGGCGGTGAGCAGATCAGCGAGGAGATGGGCCTCAAGCTCGAGAACACCCAGCTCAGCCAGCTCGGCACGGCCCGCAAGGTCGTCGTCGGCAAGGACTTCACCACGATCATCGACGGTGGTGGCGACTCCGACGAGATCAAGGGCCGCATCCGCACGATCAAGGCCGAGCTCGACAACACGGACTCGGATTTCGATCGCGAGAAGCTGCAGGAGCGTTTGGCGAAGCTCGCCGGTGGTGTGGCCGTGGTGAAGGTTGGCGCGGCGACCGAGACGGAGATGAAGGAGAAGAAGCACCGTGTGGAGGACGCCTTGCAGGCG
>JBKKDD010000223.1:0-4193 GCA_046708705.1 Miltoncostaeaceae bacterium
GCCCGGACGTCGTCCTGATGGACATCCGGATGCCGCAGATGGACGGGCTCGAGGCGACGCGGCAGATCCTGTCGGGGCCCGAGCCGCGTCCGCGGATCATCGTCCTGACGACGTTCGACCTGGACGAGTACGTGTACGAGGCGCTGCGCGCAGGAGCGAGCGGCTTCCTGCTGAAGGATGCGCCCGAGGACCAGCTCGCCGCCGCAATCCGGGTCGCAGCCGACGGCGGGTCCATCTTCTCGGCGTCGGTGACGCGCCGTCTGATCGAGGAGATCTCGCAGAGGGCACGGCCGGGGCCCCCGCCTGCCGCCCTCGGGGAGCTGACCCCACGTGAGCTCGAGGTTCTGCGCCTCGTCGCGCGTGGGCGATCGAACGCCGAGATCGCCCGGGACCTCGTCGCAGCGAGCACACGGCCAGGACCCACGTCGCGAGCATCCTGCACAAGCTCGACCTGCGCGACCGGGTGCAGGCGGTGGTCCTCGCCTACGAGTCGGCCCTGGTCACCCCCGGCACGGAATGACGGCCCCAACCCGGCGACGTGATTGTGATCACGCGCGGCGTGCGGAGCGTCCTGCAGCACGCAGGAGCGCTCGGTCAGCTTTCCTCAGCCGGGCGCGCGCACCGCGTCAGTGCGAGGGCGTGCTCACCGGGCGGCCGGCGGTCTTGTCGACGATGCGAAGGCGGTTCTCGGCGCGGCGGCGGGCGCTCTCGGCGACGACGCGCTTGACCTCGTCGTCACCGGCGGCCGCGACGTCCTCCTCGGCCTTTCGCAACGCGGCCTCCGCACGGGCACGATCGATGGTGCTCGCGTCGTCGGCCTGGGCGACAAGGATCAGGACCTGGTCCTCCTCGATCGAGAAGTACCCTTCGCCCGTGGCGAACACGCGCTCGGTGTCGTCGGTCAGCTTCAGCCGCGTCTCCCCGGTCTTCAGAAACGCGATCAGCGGCGCGTGACGCGGCAGGATGCCGACCTCGCCCATCACGCTCGGGGCGATCACCATGTACGCGACGCCGTCGAACACCGGCCCTTCGGGCGTCAGGAGCCGGACGCCGAGGCGCTTGCGATCGCCCTGGACGGCAGACGACATCTAAACGCCCCCCTCACCATGGCTCGCGGAACCTCGATATGCCGCGTTCACCACGGCACTTTGGCGGCCTCTTCGCGCCCCGTTCGGGTCGCTCAATTGCTTCACGCGGCTGGTCCTATTCGCGGTCTCGTCGAGACCGCTCAATCGCTTCGGGGCGTTGGCCACTAGGAGACCTTGGCCATCTCTTCGGCCTGCGCGACGGCCTCCTCGATGCCGCCGACCAGGTAGAACGCGCTCTCGGGCAGGTCGTCGTGCTTGCCCTCGACGATCTCCCGGAACCCGCGGATCGTGTCCTCGAGCTTGACGTACTTGCCCGGGCGACCGGTGAACGGCTCGGCGACGAAGAACGGCTGGGACAGGAATCGCTCGATCTTGCGCGCGCGCGACACTGTGACCTTCTGCTCGTCGGTCAGCTCGTCCACGCCGAGGATCGCGATGATGTCCTGCAGGTCCTTATAGGTCTGGAGGATCTCCTGGACCCGGGTCGCCGTCTCGTAGTGCTCGTCACCCACGACCAGGCGCGACAGCGCGCGGCTGGTGGAGTCGAGCGGGTCCACGGCCGGGTAGATGCCCTTCTCCGAGATCGCGCGCGAGAGCACGGTCGTCGCGTCGAGGTGGGCGAAGCTCGCCGCGGGAGCCGGGTCGGTCAGGTCGTCGGCCGGCACGTAAATGGCCTGCACCGAGGTGACGGAGCCCTTGCGGGTCGAGGTGATGCGCTCCTGCAGGTCACCCATCTCGGACGCCAGCGTCGGCTGGTAGCCCACCGCGCTCGGCATACGGCCCAAGAGCGCCGACACCTCGGAGCCGGCCTGCACGAACCGGAAGATGTTGTCGATGAACAGCAGCACGTCTTGACCGCCCTCGTCGCGGAAGTACTCCGCCATCGTCAGGCCACTCAGCGCGACGCGCAGGCGCGCTCCCGGAGGCTCGTTCATCTGCCCGTACACGAGCGCGGTCTTCTCGATGACCTTGGATTCGGTCATCTCGAGCCACAGGTCGTTGCCCTCGCGCGTGCGCTCCCCCACGCCGGCGAACACCGAAAGCCCGCCGTGCTCCTTGGCGAGGTTGTTGATCAGCTCCTGGATCAGCACGGTCTTGCCGACGCCGGCCCCGCCGAACAGGCCGATCTTTCCGCCCTTGACGTACGGGGCGAGCAGGTCGACGACCTTGATCCCGGTCTCGAAGATCTGCTCGGTCGGATCGAGCTGGTCGAACGCCGGGGCCTTGCGGTGGATCGGCCAGCGCTCGCCCTCGGTGATCGGCTCGCCCTCGTCGATCGTCTGCCCAAGGACGTTGAAGATGCGCCCCAGTGTCTGCTCGCCCACCGGCACCGAGATCGGCCCGCCGGTGTCGACGGCGTCGCTGCCGCGCGAGAGCCCGTCGGTCGTGTCCATCGCGACGGCGCGCACCTTGTCGTCACCCAGGTGCTGCTGCACCTCGGCCACGAGCGTCGAGCCATCCGGACGCGTGATCTCGACGGCGTTGTAGATCGCGGGGAGCGTTTCCGGGAACCGCAGGTCGAGCACGACGCCCTTGATCTCGAGGATGGTCCCGGTGTTTTCGGTCGATGCCATTCTGGTGTGTTCCGTCCGTCGGTGGTGGTGGAAAGGCGTTACTTGAGGGCGTCGGCGCCGGCGACGACTTCCAGGATCTCCTGGGTGATCGCCGCTTGGCGTGCGCGGTTCATCGCGAGGGTGTACTGGTCGATCAGCTCGCCGGCGTTGTCGGTGGCGTTTCGCATCGCCGCGCGCCGCGCCGCGAGCTCGGCGGCCGCGCTCTCCAGAAGCGCACGGTAGATCGTGGTGTCGAGGTACGTCGGCAAGAGCTTCTCCAGGAAGTCCTTGGCCTCGGGCTCGAAGAACGCGAGCGCCTGCGACAACGTCGACTCGTTCTCCTCGTCGTCATCCTCGTCCTCGACGATCCTGCGCGGGATCGGCAGCAGGTCCTCGTCGGTGACCTTCTGCTCGATGACCGACTTGAACGCGTTGTACACGAGCACCACGCGGTCGATCTCGCCATCGGTGAATTTGCTCACCAGATGCTCGGTGACCTGCTGCGCGTCGGCGTAGGTGGGGTTGATCGAAAAGCCCTGAAATGAGCGGTCCACGGTGAGCCCACGGAACCGCAGCGTGCCGATGCCCTTCTTGCCGACGGCGACGAATACGACCTCCTGCGCCCCGTCAGCGTGCATTTGCTCGGCGATCTGCAGCCCGCGCCGCAGGATGTTGACGTTGAACGCGCCCGCCAGGCCACGGTCGCCCGTGATGACGACGACGCACCCGCGCGTGATCGTCTCGCGCTCCTCGAGCAGCGGCATGCCCTTGAGGCTCCCGCTCTGGCGCGCGGCCTGGGCCATCAACCGTCGCATCGACTGCGCGTAGGGCCGCAGCGACTCGATCCGCTCCTGCGCCCGGCGCAACTTGGCCGACGTGACCAGCTCCATTGCGCGCGTGATCTTGCGCGTGCCGCGGATCGACTCGATCCGCCGCTTGATGTCACGGGTCGATGCCATCAGGCGGCCGCGGTCTCCTGGGCGTCGTCGGCGGGCGCGTCGGGCCCGGCCTCAGGTGTCGCGTCGGCGTCGGCGTCGGAATCCTCGTCCTCCGCGGGCGGCGGGATGTCGGAGGGGCGCTCGCCGCTTCGCTCCGCGGCGAACTTCTTGACGAAGTCCTCGAGCTTGGCGGTGACGTCCTCACCGAGGTCCTTGGTCTCGGCGATCGCCGCGAAGATCGACTCCTCGTCGCGAAGCGCCGAGCGCAGATCCTCGTTGAACCGCGGCACCTCGTCCGCCTCGATGCCGTCCAGGTAGCCCTGGTTGGCGGCGTAGATGACCGCGACCTGCTCCTGCACCGGCCACGGCGCGAACGCCGGCTGGTTGAGCGTCGCGACCTGGCGGGCGCCGCGGGCGAGCGACCGCTGCGTCGCGACGTCGAGCTCGGAGCCGAACTGAGCGAACGCCTCGAGGTCGCGGTACTGGGCGAGCTCCAGCTTCATGCGGCCGGCGACCTTGCGCATCGCCTTGATCTGGGCGTTGCCTCCGACGCGGCTCACGGAGATGCCGACGTTCACCGCGGGACGCACGCCCTGGTAGAAGAGCTTGCTCTC
>JBKKDD010000224.1:0-5840 GCA_046708705.1 Miltoncostaeaceae bacterium
GCGGCTCCACAGCTCGACCGCGCTCGCCGTCAGCGCGGCCTGGGGCGCGGTCGGGCGGGGACGCAGCACCGGGAAGCGGTCGCGAAAGAACGGGTCGGTGTCGGTCAACCCGTCGTGCGCGCCGCCGGTGATCTCGAGGAGCGCCTCGCCGATCCCCACCGGGTGGAGCGCAAACGTCAGCGGTCCGGCGCCGATACGGCCCAGGGCGCCGATCAGGTCGCGGGCCTCGTCCGCATCGGCCTCACTCGCCCGCCCGGTCACCCACAGCGCCCCGTCACGCACCTCGGCCGGACGCAGCGCGGCGTGCGCCATCACCGCGCCGGGGTCCACGTCGCGGCCGTACCCCAAGGCCTCCAGCACCGCGCGCCCCGGAAATTCATGCGGGTGACAGCCGAGCATGGCCCAGTGGGCGACCTCGCTGGAGGGCGCGCGCCCCGGCCCGAGCGGCTGGAGCAGGCCGCACGAGCCGCGGGCGACGAGCGCGTCCAGGTGCGGCGTGCGGGCGGCCTCGTTGGCGGTGCGCCCGCCGAACGCGTCGACGGCGCGGTCGCCGAGGCCGTCAAGCAGCAGGACGAGGAGCGAGCGCATGGGCCGGTGGCAGGGAGTGCAGGACCTCGGCGATGGCCGCGGGGACAAGCGCGCGCCAGTCGGTGCCCGAGCGCAGCGCCGCGCGCACCTGCGCACCCGAGACCTGCTTGTCGGCACCCTCATCGAGCACCCACACCCGGTAGCCGTGCGCGCGCAGGCGATCGTGCTTGGCGGCGCCCCACGGCGAGAACACCCGCACGAAGTGCACGGTCTCCTGTGGGACGTAATCGGGCCACAGCTCCGGCGTGGTGATCGGGAATGGGATCATCTCGACCCCGGTCAGCCCCGCGTCCCGCGCCGCCGCCCTGATCATCAGCAGCCGCTCGGTGTAGGTGTAGGGGTTGGATCTGGGCAGGTGCCGGGCCGGATCCTCGGGTGTCGGGTGCAGGTGCGCTCGGTCGGGGTTGGTGATCCCGACCAGCAGCCGCTCGCAGCGGGCGGCGGCACCCAGCATGTAGGCCATGTGACCGTTGTGGAACGGCTGGAAGCGACCATGGATCATCCCCAGGGCGACCGTTGCCTCATCGACGCCTCGTTGTCCTGCCATGCTGCGGTCAGCCTTCGTGGAGATCGCGGTTTCGTCAAAGGCTACGTGTGAGGCGAAACGGAGGGGCGATGGCATCCGAGCGAGGCACGGTCGGCGACAACTACGTTCTTGCCACGGGGGACGAGGGCGCCCGGCGGCTCGAATTGCTGGACGAGGTGTACAGCCCGGCGACGGAGCGGTTCTGCGTGGCGGCGGGCCTGGGCGCGGGATGGCGAGTCGCCGACATCGGGTGCGGCACCGGACGCGTGTCGTCCTGGTTTGCCGAGCATGTCGGCCCGACCGGCCAGGTCACCGGGATGGACGCGGGCCCCGAGCAGATCGCCCTTGCCCGGACGCGGGTGGCCGAGCGTGGCCTTGGCAACGTCAGCTTCGTCGAGGGGAGCGTGTACGAGCCCGGGCTGCCCGCCGGGCAGTTCGACCTGGTCTTCTGCCGGTTCCTTCTGATCCACCTGCAGCGACCGGCGGATGCGCTTCGTCAGATGGTGGCGCTGCTTCGTCCCGGCGGCCTCCTGATCACTCAGGAGCCCATCGTGTCCGGCATGTACAGCGACCCGCCGAGCCACGCCTACGCCCGCTTCGCCGAGATCTCCGGCGAGGTCGGCGCGGGCCTGGGCGTCGACTACGACCTCGGCAGCCGCCTGTTCGGCCTGTGTGGCGACGCCGGCCTCACCGACCTCGACGCGTCGATCTTCCAGCCGTGTTTCTCGACCGGCGAGCAGAAACGGCTCTGGGAGTACACGTACCTGGAAGCCGCCCCGGCGGCGATCGCGGCCGGAGCGGCCGACGCGCACGAGTTCGACGAGATGGCGGCCGAGTTCGCCGCGATCGGCACCGACGACACCACGCTCGTCGTCCAGCCGTGCCTGGTCTCCGTACGCGGCAGGACGCCCGGCTGAGCTTCGCCCGTGCCCTGCGATCGCGCTATCGTGGCCGGCTGATCCCGACGAGGAGCGAGATGAGCGACACGCAGCACGCGGGAGTGGACACACACAACAAATGGAAGGCCCTCGCGGTGCTCGGCGTCGCGTACCTGATGGTGGTGGTCGACGTAGCGATCGTCAACGTGGCGCTCAACGCGATCCAGGAGGACCTGGGCTTCGCGCAGGCCGATCTGCAGTGGATCGTCAGCGGCTACGCGCTGACGTTCGGCGGGTTCCTGCTGCTGGGGGGCCGCATGGGCGACATCCTCGGCCGGCGGCGCCTCTTTGTGGCCGGGCTGATCGCGTTCGCGGTCTTCTCGCTGCTCTGTGGCTTCGCCACCTCGCCCGCCATGCTGATCACCTGCCGCATCCTGCAGGGAGCCGGGGCGGCGCTGCTGTCGCCGTCGGTCTTTTCGATCGTTTCGGTCACGTTCGAGGAGGGCGCCGAGCGCAACAAGGCACTCGGCATCCTCGGGGCGATCGCCGGCTCCGGCGCCGCCATCGGAGTGCTTTTGGGCGGCGTGCTGACCGAGTACGTCGGCTGGGAATGGTGCTTCTTCATCAACGTCCCGATCGCGATCGTCGCGCTGCTTCTGACCAAGAAGTACGTGCGCGAGAGCCACACCGTGGGGCTGGCGCGCCACTTCGACACGCAGGGCGCTGTGCTCGTGACCGCGTCGCTCATGATGCTGGTCTACGCGCTGACCAAGGCGACGAGCGCCGGGTGGGGCAGCGTCCAGACGATCGGCTTCCTGATCGGCGCCGTGGTGCTGATGGGCGCGTTCCTGTTCGCCGAGAGCCGCTCCAAGTCGCCGCTCGTCCCGCTGACGTTCTTCCGCAACCGCACGGCCAGCGGCGCCAACGTGATCGGCTTCGGCCTCGGCACGATCGTGTTCGGCATGTTCCTGCTGCTGTCGCTGTACATGCCGCAGGTGCTGGGCTACTCGGCGCTCAAGACCGGAGTCGCCTACCTGGCGGTCGCGCTGACCGCCGTGGTCGCCTCGGGCATCGCGCAGGCCCTCGTCACCAAGATCGGTGTCAAGGTGGCGCTGACGATCGGCATGGCGCTGTTGGGGGCGGGGCTCCTGTACTTCACGCAGATCTCCGTCAACGGGACCTACGTCGGCGACCTGCTGCCCGGCTTCCTGCTGGTCGGCGTCGGTCTGGGCTTCTCGTTCGTGCCGGTCTCCATCGCGGCGCTCGCGGGCGTCCAGCCCAGCGAGGCGGGGCTCGCGTCCGGCTTGATCAACACCTCGCAGCAGATCGGCGGAGCGCTCGGGGTCGCGATCCTCACCACCGTCGCGGTCACCCATGCCGAGAACCGCATCGCGGACGGCGTCGACACCCGCGTGGCGTTCACCAGCGGCTACGCCCTCGCGTTCTGGGTGGGCCTGCTGTTCGCGTTCATCAGCCTGGTCGCGACGTTCGTGATGCTGCGGGGCAAGGACCTGGCCGTCCCGGACGGCGTCCACGCGGCCCCGGCGCCCGCGACCACCGACTGACGCCGGGACGGTGACCGGCATGACGACTGACCGGCCCTTGGGGCGCACGCCGCAGGGCCCGGTCACCGTCGTGTGGTTTCGGCGTGACCTGCGCGTCCACGATCATCCTGCCCTGGCCGACGCGGCCGCACGCGGTCCCGTCGTATGCCTGTTCGTGGTGGACCCCGGGCTGCTCGCCCGGCGCCATCATCGGGCGCCCGCGCGACTGCGATTCCTGCGCGCCGGCCTGGACGCGCTCGACGCCGAGCTGCGGGAGCGCGGCGGCGCCCTGAGCATCCGCCACGGCGACCCGGCGACCGTCGTGCCGGACCTGGCGGCCGAGGTCGGCGCGGACCGGGTGCACGTGACGCGGGAGATCTCCCCGTTCGGCCGCGCGCGTGACGCACGCGTGCAGGCGGCGCTCGACCCGGCGGGGGTGACCTTCGCCCAGTACGGCGGGGACCTGGTCGTCGCGCCCGAGGAGCTGCCGGGCCCGGAGGGGGCCGGCTACCGGGTGTTCACGCCGTTCTACACGGCGTGGCTTCGGCAGGTGATGTCAACCCGGCCGCTCCCCGCGCCGGACTCACTGCAGAGCGACGTGCAGGCGTCGCGCGGCGCGGTCGAGGGCCTGCCCGACGGCGAGCCGCTGATTCCGGCCGGTCCGGACGCCGCCAGGAGACGGCTCGCGGACTTCGCCACCTCGGACGCGTCCTATTACGACGAGGAGCGCGACAACGTTGCCGATGCGGCCACGTCCCGGCTCTCCCCCTACCTGCGGTTCGGCATGTGCACGCCGCGGCAGGTCGGCCAGGCCATCGGGCTGCCGGGGCGGCTCAACGACGGCGCCCAGGCGTTCTGGCGCCAGATCGCGTGGCGGGAGTTCTTTCACCACCTGCTGTGGTGGCGGCCCGAGGCGGCCACCGGCGCCATGCAACCCCGATTCCGTGAGATCCGCTGGGACAACGACCCGGCGCACATCGCGGCGTGGACGGACGGACTGACGGGGTTCCCGCTGGTGGACGCCGCCATGCGCCAGTTGGCCGGCACCGGATGGGTCCACAACCGCGCCCGCCTGGTGGCGGGCTCGTTCCTGGTCAAGGACCTGCTCGTCGATTGGCGCATCGGCGAACGCATCTTTATGGAGCGGCTCATCGACGGCGACCCGGCCAACAACAACGGCGGCTGGCAGTGGGTGGCGGGCACCGGCGCGGACGCCGCCCCGTACTTCCGGGTGCTCAACCCGGTGCTGCAGGCCAAGCGGTTCGACCCTGAGGGCATCTACGTCAAACGCCACGTGCCCGAGCTTCGGCGCGTGCCGGAGGAGCACATCCACGAGCCCTGGCGGATGGACCCGGAGCTGCAGCGACGGATCCAGTGCCGCATCGGCACCGACTACCCGGCGCCCATCGTCGACCACGTACGCCGCCGCCACGAGGCCATCGCCCGCTACCGCGCCGCCGGAGCCGGCTGACGCGGGTCGTACGTCCGGCGAAATCGGGCAACATCGGGCAGGCAGGGCGCGGTACGCTAGGGGGCGAATAGGTTGCGGCCGCGCATCTGCGCGACCAGCCGGAGCTGTCCACGAACTTGAGTAAGAGCGTGCCCGAAGACACCGTACCCGTCGTCCTGCCCAGCCTGGGCGAATCCGTGACCGAGGCCACGATCGTCGAGTGGCTCAAGCAACCGGGCGACGCCGTGGCCCTCGACGAGGAGATCGTCGAGGTCACCTCCGACAAGGCGGACCTGCGCATCCCCTCGCCCGCCGCGGGCGTGCTGGCGAGCATCGTCGCCCAGCCGGGCGACACCATCGAGATCGGCCAGGTGCTGTGCGAGCTCTCGTCCAACGGCGCGGTCGCCGTGAGCGACGCAGATCAGGCTCCGACGGCCTCCGCCGATGGCGGCACGCCCCCGGTCGCAGAGCCGGACGGTGACGCGGCGTCGGCTCCGGCGCCGCCCGCCGCCGCCGAGATAGCCGAGATCGTGTTGCCGAGCCTGGGCGAGTCGGTGACCGAGGCCACGATCGTCGAGTGGCTCAAGCAGCCCGGCGAAGCCGTCGCGCTGGACGAGGAGATTGTCGAGATCACGAGCGACAAGGCCGATCTGCGCGTGCCGTCGCCGTTCGCAGGCGCCCTGACGGAGCACGTCGCCCAGCCCGGCGACACCCTGGAGATTGGCGGCCTGCTCGCACGGATCGCGGTCGGCGCCACCGGCGCCGCCACCGCGGAACCCGTGGCGGCCACAACCACGGCAGCGGCCGCCGCCACGCCCGAGCGCGTCACGGCGGCGATCGGCGGAGGCCTGGCC
>JBKKDD010000225.1:0-19047 GCA_046708705.1 Miltoncostaeaceae bacterium
GGGCGTATCACGTACGGGGTGGGCCGGCTTCGCCGGCCCGCCACCAGGGACCGAACCTCGGAGCACCCCGGGAGGGGTCCGCGGGGGAGGGCCCGCCCTCCCCGCGCCACTAGAAGCGTCGTGCGGATCTGGTGGCGGTTCCACCCCATTTGATGCCGCGGGCGGGCCGATACCCGATCGACGGTGACGGGATCCACACGGCCGAAGGCCGCACGATGACGTCGGGAGACGGAACCGACGGGGAGACCACGACGGATCGCGGCAACGATCGAAGCGCGGTCTGCTTGGCCGCCATCGCGGGGGTTGCGCCCGCGAAGATGACGACAGCAGCGATTGTCAAACTCTTGACGCGCACCACACCCCCCGGGAGATACCGCTGATACGTGGTTTCTATCGGCGGATGCCGACGGAATCTGGAGCGGAAAATTGTTATGAATTCGTAAACCGCTTTGGCTTCGTTCGTTTGGCTGGACGGCCCCGTGGGTTCCACCAACCGAGGTCGGGGCACCGAGAATGAAGCAGGGCTGATGTTCGCAAAGAGCGCCCAAAACAGCGTCTACGACAAACGTTTAGGAAACCTCTATAACGACCTTGAGCACCTCCCCGCTGGACGCCATCCGGTACGCCGCGGCGGCATCCTCCAGCGGCATCCGGTGCGACACGATCGCTCCGACGTCGATTGCACCCGCCGCGAGTAGGGCCAGGGCGGCGCGCGTGTCGTCGGGCCCCGCCGAGTAGGTCGACTGCAAGGTGACCTCGCGGAAGAAGATCGTGCCGAGGTCGAGCGGGACATCCTCGCCCGGCGGCGTGGGGGCGAACAGCTGCACGACCCCGGCGGGCCCGGCCATGTGGAGCGCCCCCGCGATGGCGCCATGGTCGTGTGTGCACACGAAGACCTGGTCGGCGAGCTCGCCGTGCAAGGCCTCGCGCACCGCGGCCGCGTCGAACGTGTCCGGGGTCAGGGCCCCGACGCGCTCGGCCCCCAGGCGACGCTCACGATCCGGCTCCAAGGCGACGACCACCTCGGCGCCGAGCGCCCACGCAACCTGGATCTGGATCACGCCCATGGAGCCGGCGCCGACGACGGCCACACGCGATCCGGGTCCCACGCCCGCCTGGCGCTGGCCGCGCACGATGCACGCCACCGGCTCGACCAGGGTTCCGGCAATGTCGTCGACCGCATCGGGCAGCACCAACACGTCGGCGGCGGCGTTCTCCGCCGGCACGCGGATGAACTCGGCGAGCCCGCCCGGATCGATCCGTGACGACCGGAACGTGGCACACAGCGTGTGGCGGCCGGCGCGACACAACCGGCAGACGAAGCACGGGACGTGGTGGTGCACGAACACGCGCGCACCGACGGCGATGGGCGCGCCCTCCCCCGCCTGCGCGACGACGCCGACCGGCTCGTGCCCCAACACCACCGGCGCGCGGGGGTCCTGGTACCACTGCATCAGATCGCTGCCGCACAGACCGCAGGCGCTCACGCGTACCAGCAGCTCCCCGCCACCGATACGCGGCGTCGGCACGTCGTCGACGGTCATCCGCCCCGCCCCGTGATAGACGGCCGCGCGCACCTCTTAGTGGTCGCGTCGTAGCCCGGCCAGGATCAGCTCGGTGACCTGGTCCGGTACCTCCTGCGCCACCCAGTGGCTGACCCCGGGCAGGCGCTCCACGTGCAGCGGCCCGGTGATCTTCTGGATCGAGCGCTCCAGCAGGGCGGCGCTCATGTAGACGTCGGCCTCGCCCCAGAGGATTGTCGTCGGCACCGCGATCGGCGGCAGGTCCGGCGGGGGCTTCAGCCAGCTCTCCGGGGGGATGTTGGCGCGGTAGTAGTTGAGCGCGGCGGTCAGGCGCCCGGGGCGGGCGAGCGCGGCGCAGAACACCTCGCGGTCGGCCGACGGAAACGTGTGCGGCGCGGCGGTGTCGAACACGAACCGCCGCAGGTTGGCGAAGTCGTCCATCGAGAGCCACTCCTCGGCCACTCCGGCGAACTGGAAGAGCAGCATGTACCAGCTCTTTTGCTGCTGCTCGGGCAGTTGGCGCGTCTCGGCCGAGGCCACCGGGTGGGGGCTGTTGAGGATGGTGAGGCTCTGCACCAGATGCGGCGCGCGGGCTGCGAGGGCCCAGGCGATGCTGCCGCCCCAGTCGTGGCCGACCAGATGGGCGCGCTCAGCCCCAAGCGCCCCGAGTAGGCCCGTGATGTCGCCGACGAGTTTGGGGAGCGCGTAGTCGGCGACCTCGGACGGCGCGTCGGACTCACCGTAGCCGCGAAGGTCGGGCGCGACCGCGCGAAACCCGGCCGCGCCCAGCGCGGGCAGTTGGTGGCGCCACGAGTGCGCGAGCTCGGGGAAGCCGTGCAGAAGGACGACCAGCTCGCCGTCCTCCCCCGCTTCGGTGATCGAGAGCTCGATCTCCCCGACGTCGATTCGTCGCTGTGCCATCGCGGCAGTGTAGAGATTCACCTGGCGGCGAGCCTCCGCGGCCGCTTCCTCACCGCGCCCTATGATCCGCGTGACCCGGGGAGTGGATGTGACGACTCGTACCGCCCGTTCCGACCTTCTGAACCTGGAGATCTTGAGCGGGCTCGACACCGCCACGGTCCGGCGCATGCTGGGTGGCCTGCCGGCGGCACGCCTGGCCCAGGGCGACGAGCTGGACATCCTGGCGGCCGACGTCGCATGCTGCCTGGTGCGCTCGGGCCGGCTGGCGCTCGACTTCGACGCGGCGGAGGACACGCACCGTCGCACCGTCACCCTGGCCGAGGAGGGCGAGGTGCTGGTACCGCCGTCCGTCCGATGGGCGGCCAGCGGCCCCCGGCTTCGCTGCCGCGCCCTCGAGGAGTCGGTGGTGATCCTCGTCCCGGCCGCGCGGTTCGAGGATTGGTTGGCGGAACCGCTGTTCGCCGCGAACCTGGTGCGGGTCCTGGCCGCCCAGATCGCCGACCGGGAACTGGCGGTCGCAATCGCGCTGGAGCCCCGGGTGGAGCGGCGCCTGCTGCTCAAGCTCCGCCAGCTCGGGGAGCGCTTCGGCCGCGTGACGCCTCAGGGCGTACGGCTCGATCTCCACTTGACCCACCAGCAGCTCGCCGACATGGTGGGTGCCGTCCGCGAGTCCGTCACGATCGCCCTCGGCAAGCTTGCCCAGGGCGGCGAGCTGACGATCCAGAACCGCACGATCTGGATCCACGACCCCCCGGGAACCGCGTCTGGGCAAGGTTAGGGTCTGCCACAAAACGATGTGCTGTGTCCAAATGGCGAGCGAAAGCGAGCCAGGCGTTGTCCGCGGCCATTCGCCGCTACCTGGGAGTTTCGGCAATGCCGCGGGCAGCGTCTGGCCACGCTTTGCAGCCGCCAGATGGCCGCAGTACTTTTGTGACAGGCCCCGAACCCTTCCGACAACACGTCCCGCCGGCGCGGATCAGTCCGAGGCGAGGCCCGCGATCGAGACGCCGAACAGGTCCTCGTCGTCTGTGTGGAACTCGAGCAACTCGAGGCCGGCGTCGGCGTACATCCGGTCGATGGTATCGGCGGTGAACTTGCAGGAGATCTCGGTCAGGATCTCCTCGCCCTCGGCGAAGGCGATGTCGAGGCCCAGGTCGCGGATCGCGACGGTCTGGTCGGCGAGCGACCGCAGCCGCATCTCGATCCAGGCGTTGTCCCAGTCGTAGCGGGCGACGTGGGCGAACCGCTCGGGATCGAAATCCGCGCCGAGCTCCCGGTTGATCACCGCGAGCACGTTGAGGTTGAACGCGGCGGTGACGCCAGCAGCGTCGTCGTAGGCGGCCTCGAGGCGGGCGGGGTCCTTGACCAGGTCGGTGCCCATGAGCAGGCGGTCACCTGGTCGCAGCAGCTCGCGGATCTGGGTCATGAATGGCCGGCGCTCGGCCGGATACAGGTTGCCGATCGTCCCGCCCAGGAACGCGACGAGGCGCCGCGCGCCACGGGAGCGCGCGGGGATCACCGACAGGTGCCGCTCGAAGTCCCCGGACACGGCGTGCACGCGCAGACCGGGGTAGGCCTCGACTAAGCGGCCGGCGGCGTCCAAGAGCGCGCCAGGAGCCACGTCGAACGGGAGGTAGCGGCGAAGCGACCCGGCGTCGTCCATCGCATCCATGATCGCGACCGTTTTGCGCGACGAGCCCGACCCCAGCTCGACCAGCTCGCTCGGCTCGTGCCGGGCGACGATGCCCGGCATCTCACGCCGCAGGATGCTCAGCTCGGTGCGGGTCTGGTAATACTCGGGCAGCTCGGTGATCGCCTCGAAGAGGTCGCACCCGAGCGAGTCGTAGAAGTACTTCGGCAGCAGCCACTTGGGGCTGGCGGTGAGCCCGCGGCGTACGTCCTCGGCGATCCCGGAGGCGTCGTCGGAGAGCGGATGCACGTCCAGGCGAATGGGCCGTCGAGCAGTGGCACGGCGAGGTGACTGGACGACGGCCATGGCTGGTTCTCCTGTGAGGTGGACTGTCTGACTCATGACGGGAGATCCCAAGCGATGCGGAATCCCGCGAAGATCTGGCGTCGCTCGGGCAGATCCCAGTTTCGGAAGCTGGTGCGCGCGGCGACGGGCTGGGTCGCCCACGAGCCTCCGCGCAGCACCCGGTAGCGATCGCCGAAGAACACCTGAGCGTACTCGGGGTACGGAAACGCGGCGAACCCCGGATAGCCGTCGAAGGCGGTCGCGGTCCACTCCCACACGTCACCGATCATCTGGACGCAGCCGGTCGGCGAAGCCCCCGCCCCGAACGCGCCGATCGGCGCGGTGCCGAACATCAACTGATCCAGGTTTGCCCGGTCCTTGGCGAAGTGGTCGCCCCACGGATAGCGGGTGGGGGTCGCCGCGGCGGGGTCGTGGGAGGCGGCGCGCTCCCATTCGGTCTCGCTCGGCAGGCGCCCGCCCGCCCAGCGCGCGTGGGCATCGGCCTCGAACCACGAGATATGGCAGACCGGGTGATCGGGATCGACCGGGACGAGGCGATCGAACATCCTGACCGCCCAATCGTCACCGTCGCGCTGCCAGTACAGGGGCGCCTGAACGCCGTTGGTCGCGCGCCAGCGCCACCCTTCAGCGCTCCAGAGCTCGGGCCGCGCATACCCACCGTCGGCCATGAACTCCAGATGGCGGCGGTTGGAGGCGGGCAGCGCCGCGATGGCGTAGCCCTCGAGCACCCACTCGTGGCGGGGCCGTTCGCAGTCGTAGCTGAACCCCCGCGGCGGCGCGCCGACCGTGAACGGGCCGGCGGGAATCACGACCCGGCAGTCGTGAACTGACCCCGCGGGCGGCGCCACGTAGCGCGGCTCGGGTCGGTAGGTGCCGTCCGTGAACATCTGCAGGCCTTGCAGGACCGTCTCGGTGTGCTGCGCCTCGTGCTGGGCGACCATGTCGAAGGCGAACCCGTCGGCTGTCAACGTCGGGCCGTCCGGATCCAGGTCGAGGCGCGCGAGCAGCTCGAGCGAGCGTTCCCGGACCTCGTCCAGATACGCGCGACACCCCTCGGCGTCCAAGAGCGTGACCTGGGTCCGCTCGGCGCGGGGGGTCTCGAACGCGTCGTAGGCACTCTGCAGGTGTGGGTGCCGCGACGGGGCGCCGCCGAGAGTGCACGCAAGCCACAGCTCCTCGTAGGCCGCGATGTGCCCCAGGTCCCAGATCGGCGGGCTCATGATCGAGTCGGGCGTGCGCACCAGATCGGCGTCCGCGAGGGGTGCGTAGAGCTCGAACGTCCGCTCCCGGACGGCCGTCAGTTGCTCGGCCAGTTCTGTCGCCCGTTCGCTCATCTGGACGAGGATGGACCAGGTCGTGAGGAAAAACGAGGGCGTGGACAGGTGGCGGTGACCGATATCACAACCTGTTCTTCGATCTGTAACGAGATGTGGATCACCAAGACGCGCTGCAGCGACGAGAACGGTCGGGTCAGGGGACGATGCGGCGACGGCCCGGCCGCTGGGAATGTGTGTCGTACCCGTGTCATTCGGCTGTCGCGACGGTCAGGTGACCGACCACGACCCCATGCGCACCAGTCACCAGCGTGCGTCCCTGGGACACATGACCGACGCGACAGCCAAATGGCCGACGCGACCCCGCGCGCATTCAGCGACAGGTGTGTCGTCACTGTGACAAGTGACCGTCGAGGCGGCCAAATGGCTGACGGAGCATCCGCGCGTCAGCACCGGCGGGACGGATGGATACCGAGTCACAGATGGTTACTGGCGGCGGACCCCCCTGGGCCGTCTTGGTCCACGGTCGCGACGCGCCGGTGGGTGGGATCGCCGCCATCCGGGTACGGATCGACCCGGCGGGATAACCGCCGTCAGGCCCTACGCGATGGTGACTTCGTCGCAGAGGTAGACGTCCTGGATGGCGTTCAGGAGCTCGACGCCGTCGCGCATCGGCTTCTGGAACGCCTTACGGCCGCTGATCAGACCGGCCCCGCCCGCGCGCTTGTTGACGACCGCGGTGGTGACCGCGTCACGCAGGTCGTTGGCGCCAGACGCCCCGCCCGAGTTGATCAGCGGGATGCGGCCCATGTAGCACTGGGCGACTTGGTAGCGGGTCATGTCGATTGGGTGCTCGCTCATCAGCTCCGTGTACATCCGCTCGTCGAACTTGCCGAACTTCAGGCCCTTGAAGCCGCCCACGGGGGTTTCCGGGAGCTTCTGCTTGATGATGTCGGCCTGGATCGTCACGCCCAGGTGGTTGGCCTGACCAGTCAGGTCGGTGGCCGTGTGGTAGTCGGGCCCCCCGTCCTTGGACTGGTTGAAGTCCGCGTTGCGGGTGTAGCACCACAGTACGGTCGCCATGCCCAGGTCGTGCGCGGCCTCGAACGCCTCCGAGACCTCCTGGATCTGGCGCTTGGACTCGGGCGAGCCGAAGTAGATCGTGGCGCCCACCGCGACGCAGCCCATCTCCCACGCCTGCTTGACCGACGCGAACATGATCTGGTCGTAGGCGTTGGGGTAGCTCAGGAACTCGTTGTGATTGATCTTGAGCAGGAACGGGATCCGGTGGGCGTAGCGGCGTGCAGTGATGCCGAGCGCGCCGAGCGTGGTGGCGACCGCGTTACACCCGCCTTCGATGGCGAGCTCGACGATCTTGGCCGGGTCGAAGTAGTCGGGGTTCGGCGCGAATGAGGCGCCGCCGGAGTGCTCGATCCCCTGGTCGACCGGCAGGATCGACACGTACCCCGTCCCGCCGAGACGCCCGTGGTCGAGCAGCGTCTGGAGCGCGCCGAGCACCCTCACCGAACGATCCGAGTCGCGAAAGATGCGATCGACGAAATCCGGGCCCGGCAGCGCCAGACGCTCGCGACCGATGGTCTTGCACTCGTGGGCAAGCAGATCCGCGCCCTCGTCGCCCAGGATTTCCTCGATGCGCGCGATCTCGACGGTTTCCGGTGCTACGGCCATCGTTCGAACCCTCCGTTGTGCGGTTGTGCCACCGGGTGGTGGCCCCGTTCGTCGACGGCGACCGCCGCCGACGCGAATTACAGTCTGCCCATTCGGAGGGGCGCGCGCCGTGCGTGACACCGACGCGCGCGATCGGAATCCGGGGTTAACTTCCACGGCTCGCCCGCCGATACAACACGCGCGAACGCAGCGGAGGTGGACATGTCGGAGAAAGAACTGATCACAGGCCTGGAGGAGGCGGTTGCCGCCGCCCCGGGAAATGTGGCGCTTCGACTCCACCTGATCGAGCACCTGACCGGCGGCAGCCGGCCGGCCGAGGCCCTCGCCCATTGTGAGGCGATTCTCCGCGCGCATCCCGACAACGGCCGCGCCGCCGAACTCGCCGCCATGACCGCCGAAGCCGGCGACGACGTGCGCGCTCCCGCGTTCGCGCGGCTTGCAGCCGCTCTGCTGGCCGCGTCGTCCCCACCACCGGCGCCGACCGTGCCCGCAGCGCGGATCGCCACCGCCCCCGAACCTCCCGCACAACCGCAGGCCGAGGCGCCGCCGGCCGAGCCCCCCGTCGCGCAGGCCGCGCCCGAGATCGCACAGCCCGAGCCGCCGGCCCCAGAGCCAGAGGCCGAGGTCGCAGACGAGACCCCGCAGGAGCCCGTACCCGAGCCGGTCCGCGAGTTCAGCATCGACTCCCAGGCGATCCAGCGTCCGACCGTCGCGCTCCGAAACATCATCGGCGTCGACGACGTCAAGGAGCGCATCCAGACCGTCATCCTCGACCCCATCCGCGCCGCGCAGGAAAACGGCAACGGGAACGGCCATGGGCAGCGCACGGGTGGCTACCTGATGTTCGGACCCCCCGGCTGCGGCAAGGGTTTCTTCGCCCGCGTCGTCGCCGGCGAGATCGGCGCGGGATATCTCCCCGTCAAGCTCGGCAGGGCGCTCGAATGGCCCGGCGACCCGCGGCAGAACATCCAGAAGATTTTCGAGGCCGCCCGTGAGGCCGCCCCCTGCGTGGTCTTCCTCGACGAGGTCGACCAGGCCGGACGCCACGCCGATGAGACCGTTGACCGAGGGCTTGTCAGCCGCCTGGCGAAGGAGCTCGACACGACTGCCACCGACAGCGGCGTCTACGTGTTCGCCGGGGCGGTCTCGCCCTGGGACGTCGACATGGCGCTGCGGTCTGAGGGTCGCCTGGACCGGACGCTCCTCGTGCTCCCCCCGGATGAGGCCGCGCGCGAAGCCATTCTGCGCTTCCACCTCACGAACACTCGTCTCGCGGGCGTCGACGTGGGCTGGATCGTCCAACGCACGCAGCATTTCTCAGGCGACGACCTGCTGTTGTTGTGTGAGGTCGCCGCGGGCCTGTCCCAAATGGACGCGCTCGGTGACGAGCCGGTCATCGGCCCCGGTCACGTCACGCGCGCCCTGCGCGACGTGCGCCCGACCGCCCCCGCTTGGTTCTCCGCAGTGATGGATCACGCCATCAGCGCGAACCAGGGCGGCATCTACGACGAGGCCCTCGCCTACGTCGACCAGTACCAACTGGTCTAAGCCAGAATCCACCGCCCCGCGCGGCGCGATGCGCGCGGATCGCCGTCGCCATACGGGTTCGGCGTCGACCCGAAGGAATTCACCCTGCGGGTGCTCCCCGCACCCGCCTGGCTCGGCGCCCGCACGCCCGCTCTCCAAGAGCGGGCAGGGCATCGAGGCCCACGAGGGCATGCTCTGCTTCGACTGGGTCGTCCACACGGGCGACGTCCAGCCCGGTGACGCCGACCTGACCCGCGACATCGCGCTGCCACCGGACGCCGCCAACGTCCGCGACCGCTACCGGCTGTCGAGGGCCTCCCGGGCTGGAACCAGAACGACGTCCTTCGCGGCGACAACGTGACGGCCGCGACCGCGCTCCCCGGCAACTCATCGACACGCCGCACAGGCCGACATCATCACCGGGCTGCGGACCACCGTGCCCGGCGGGGCCTCCTCGTTCGGCGGCGGCAACATCATCCTGGGAGGATCCGGCAGCGACATCATCGAGGGTCGCGCCGGCGGGTGTCCATGGACCGCGGCCGGGTTGCGCGGTACGTTTCTCGACGAGGCACTTCGAACAAGGAGCGTTCCGTTGAGCATCACCGAGTCCCGGGAATGGGCGGCGCTTGGCGCGCACCACGCCGAGTTGGCGGAGCGTCATCTGCGTGAGCTGTTCGCCGAGGATCCGGCCCGTGGCGAGACCATGACCGCGACGGCCGGCGATCTGTATCTGGACTACTCCAAGCACCGCACCACGGACGGGACGATCGCGCTGCTGGTCGCGCTCGCCGAGCGGGCCGGGCTGCGTGAGCGGATCGACGCGATGTTCCGGGGCGAGCGCATCAACACGACCGAGGATCGGGCGGTGCTCCACACGGCCCTGCGTGCGCCCCGGACGGCGTCGATCACCGTGGACGGGCACGACGTGGTCCCGGACGTGCACGAGGTGCTCGACCGCATGGGGGCGTTTGCCGAGCGGGTGAGACGCGGCGCGTGGCGGGGGTTCTCGGACCGGCGCATCCGCAACGTCGTCAACATCGGCATCGGCGGCTCCGACCTGGGCCCGGCGATGGCGTACGAGGCGCTGCGGGACCACTCGGACCGCACGATGCGCTTCCGGTTCGTCTCCAACGTCGACGGCGACGACATCTGGGAGGCCACGCACGACCTGGATCCCCACGAGACGCTCTTCGTCGTCGCGTCCAAGACGTTCACCACGATCGAGACGATCACCAACGCGAACTCGGCCCGCGCGTGGCTCCTGGCCGCGCTCGGCGACGACGCCGCGGTCGCCAAGCACTTCGTCGCGGTGTCGACCAACGCCGAGGCCGTCGCGGCATTCGGCATCGACACCGACAACATGTTCGGATTCTGGGACTGGGTCGGAGGCCGCTACAGCGTCGACTCGGCGATCGGCCTTTCGCTGATGGTGGCGATCGGACCCCAGGAGTTCGGCCGGATGCTCGAGGGGTTCCGCACGATCGACGAGCATTTCCGCACCGCGCCGTTCGATCGCAACATGCCGGTGTTGATGGGGCTCCTGGGCGTGTGGTATGGCAACTTCTTCGGCGCCGAGACCCAGGCGGTCCTGCCCTACTCCCAGTACCTCGCGCGCTTCCCCGCCTATCTGCAGCAGCTCGACATGGAGTCCAACGGCAAGTCGGTCGACCTGGCCGGCGCTCCCGTGGCCCACCAGACCGGCCCGGTCGTGTGGGGCACGCCCGGCACCAACGGCCAGCACGCGTACTTCCAGCTGATCCACCAGGGCACCAGGCTGATCCCGTGCGATTTCATCGGATTCATGGAGCCCGCCCACCACGTCGCGAGACACCACGACCAGCTGATGGCGAACTTCTTCGCCCAGACCGAGGCCCTGGCGCTCGGCAAGACGCGCGATGAGGTCGAGGCGGAGGGCGTGGCTCACCATCAGGTGGCCCACCGCGTGTTCGCGGGCAACCGCCCGTCCAACACGATCCTGGCGCCCAGACTGACGCCCGGTGTCCTGGGCCAGCTCATCGCCCTGTACGAGCACCGCGTGTTCACGATGGGCGCGATCTGGGGCATCAACCCGTTCGACCAGTGGGGCGTCGAGCTCGGCAAGCAGCTCGCCAACCGCATCGCCCCCGAGATCGAGTCGGACACCGCTCCCGAGCTCGACCACGACAGCTCGACCAACGCCCTGATCCGCCGCTACCGCCACTCCCGCGGCCGCGCGTGATCCCCGACCCGCGGGTTTCCTCGTGCGCGTACGTGCGTACGACTTGGCGTTGGTGAAGACCGGGAGACGTCGGGCCCGCCTGCCTGGGCCGTCGAGTCGTCGCATGACTGGTATCCGATAGCCGCCGGCCTCGCTCTGATGGGCGCCGGCTCGCTCGCCACCGTTCGGTGGCGCCGCCACGGGCGCACACTCGCCCACTGACCCCCCAGCGCACACGGGGAGCGGACCGGTCGCCGCTCCCCTCCCGCGCGCGAATCAGTGTCGGTGGATCCGAAATGTTTTGGCCATGGACTTCCCCCCGCGCGACGGTACCACTCAGATGAATTTGCGGGGTCTAGATTAGTGTCTGCTACCGGGTGCTGAGCTTGTGGCAACGTGACACGAGGAGACGCGGATGCAGCTGGGAATGATCGGACTGGGGCGGATGGGAGCCAACATCGTGCGACGGTTGATGCGCGACGGACACGACTGCGTGGTCTACGACGTCGACCGCGCCAACGTGCGCAGGCTCGTTCGGGAGGGCGCGACCGGATCCAAGGACCTGCGTGACTTCGCGGCCAAGCTCACTGCGCCCCGCAACGTGTGGGTGATGGTTCCCGCCGGGATCACGGGGGCGGTCATCGACGACGTAGCGCAGTACCTGATCACGGGCGACGTGGTGATCGACGGCGGCAACAGCTACTACCGCGACGACATCCACCGAGCACAGGACCTCGCCGAGCAGGGCATCCAGTTCGTCGACGTCGGCACCAGCGGCGGGGTCTTCGGCCTGGAGCGCGGCTACTGCATGATGATCGGCGGCGAGCCGAAGACCGTCAATCGGCTCGACCCGATCTTCCGCACATTGGCGCCGGGGGTCGACGCCGCCCCACGCACGCCTGGCCGCAAGGGCCGCACCGCCAACGCCGAGCACGGCTACCTGCACTGCGGCCCGGCGGGCGCCGGCCATTTCGTCAAGATGGTCCACAACGGCATCGAGTACGGGGCGATGGCGGCCTACGCCGAAGGGCTGGCGATCCTGCAGAAGGCCAACGCCGGCGCGCTCGACCGGCCGGTGGACGCCGAGACCGCCCCGCTCACCCATCCCGAGTACTACCGGTACGACCTCGACACCGCCGCGATCACCGAGGTGTGGCGGCGCGGCAGCGTGATCGCAAGCTGGTTGCTCGACCTGACCGCGATCGCGCTCCTTGAGGATCCCGGCTTGGGCGAGTTCACCGGCAGGGTCAGTGACTCCGGCGAGGGGCGCTGGACGGTGCAGGCGGCGGTCGAGACCGGGGTTCCTGCGCACGTCCTGACGGCGTCCCTGTTCGAGCGTTTCAGCTCCCGCGGCGAGGCGGATTTCGCCGACAAGGTGCTGTCGGCCATGCGCAAGCAGTTCGGCGGCCACCACGAGAAGGCGTAGCCGGTGAGCACTACCGGGCACGGCGTCGCGGCCGGATACGACAGCAACGCCGACCGGTACGACGACGTGACCCGCTACAACCGCGAGGCGGCGGGCCGGCTCGTCGCCTCACTCCCGGCCGGGACCTACCGGACGCTCCTCGACGTGGGGTGCGGCACCGGATTCGCCACGCTCGCGATGATCCAGCGGTTCGGCATCGATGCGGTGACCGGAGTCGACGTCTCCGAGCAGATGCTCCACCGGATGCGCCGCAAGGTCGATGACCACCCACGCGTCCAGGCCGACCTCCACGTGGCCGACGTCCTCGAGATGCCTGTCGACGACGGCGCGTATGACTGCGTGCTCGCCAGCATGGCCCTGCACTGGTTCGACGAGCGGGCGAGGGCCGTCCAGGCGATGGGTCGTGCAACCTCGTTAGGCGGCGTCTTGGGACTCGTCGCCCCGGGCCCCGGACACGACATGGAGTACACCGAGGTGCTGCGCTCACTCAGGCCGGCGGTGCCCGCACCGGTCATCGACATCTTCGAGACCGCCCAGGTGCTCCCCGACGAGACCGAGGAGCAACTCGTCGCCGCCGGCCTGACGCCGATCGACGTCTGGGTCGAGTCGCGCATCCGACGGGTGACGCCCGAGCGCTACATGGCCCGCATCACCACCGTCGGAAGCCACGTCTGGAAACAGATCATGGGACCGGACGCAGCGGACGCCATGGTCGCCCGCATCACCGCCGCCGTCGCGGCCGCGGCGGGCCCAGGCGGCTTCGAGTACACGTTCACCAAGACCTACGCGACCGCCCGCCGCAGCGGCTGAGACGCGTGGCCCGAGGCGCCGACGGGCATCGACTTGCCTTCTGAAGTTAGTCTTGCCAAACTCAGATAAGTAGACGCACCAAATTCGGAGCCGGATGTCGATCGATACAACCAAGCTGACGCGCCGTGGCCTGCTGGGCGCCGCCGCAGGGGCGGGGGCGCTCGCCGTGCTGACGGGCGCATCGGGCTCGGGCTCCACCGCGCCCGAGACGACGCCCGAGGAACTCGCCCGGCAGTACCCCCACGGGCCGCTTCACTCCGGGGCCCGCGGCCACATCGACCAGTCGTTCAACGGGTTCGACCCGATCGACATGCTGACCGACTTCGACCGCGGCACGACCTCGCGACTGGCCGGGGGCCGGTTGCTCCGCGAGTGGGACGTCGTCGCGCAAGAGAAGGAGATCGAGATCACCCCGGGCGTGCGCTACCCGGCGTGGACGTACAACGGCAGGGTGCCGGGGCCGACGTTCCGGGCGACGCAGGGCGACCGGCTGCGCATCCGATTCCGCAACGCCACCGGCCACCCCCACACGATGCACTTCCACGGGATCCACCCGTCGGCGATGGACGGCATCCCCGGCTCGGGACCGGGTGGACTGGTCGAGCCGGGCAGTGAGTTCGTGTACGAGTTCGACGCCATCCCGTTCGGGCTTCACCTCTACCACTGCCACACGTTTCCGCTCGCGCAGCACATCCACAAGGGCCTGTACGGCGCGTTCATCATCGACCCGCCAAAGGCGCGACCCCCCGCGCGCGAGCTCGTGATGGTGATGAACGGCTTCGACACCAACTTCGACGCGAGCAACGAGGTGTACGCGGTCAATACGGTGGCGTTTCACTACATGCACCACCCCATCCCGGTCCGGCGTGACGAGCTGGTGCGCATCTACCTGGTCAACGTGCTCGAGTTCGATCCGATCAACTCGTTCCACCTGCACGCCAACTTCTTCGAGTACTTCCCCACCGGGACGTCGCTCGAGCCCGTCGAGCTGACGGACACCATCAGCCAGGTTCAGGGGCAGCGCGGAATCCTGGAGGTGCGGTTCCCGTACGCGGGGCAGTTCATGTTCCACGCGCACAAGACCGAGTTCGCCGAGCTCGGCTGGGTCGGACTCTTCGAGGTGACGTGAGCGCCGAGACCGACGCCCGGACCCGTCCGCCTGCCTGGCTCCTGGCTATGGTGCCGATCTCCCTGGTCGCGATCTTGGCGGTGTTCCTACTGGCGTTCGACTTACCGGGACTCGACCGGCGCGGCCCCGCGATCGAGGAGGTCGCGGTCGAGCGAACCGAGCTTCGGCCCGGGGTCATCGAGCTGCGCGTCCGCAACGACGGCCCCGATCCGCTCCGGCTCGCGCAGGTCATCGTCAACGATGCGTACATCGGCGAGGCGTCACTCCCGGCTGATGACATCGGCCGTCTGGGCCAGGCGACGGTGCGGATCCCCTACCTGTGGACCGAGGGCGAGGCGTATGAGATCGCGCTGCTGACCTCGACGGGCGTGACGATCGCTCACGTGATCGAAGCCGCGGTGGCGACGCCCGAGACCGACATCGGGTTCTTCGGCATCCTGGGGCTTCTGGGCCTCTACGTCGGGCTGATCCCGGTGGGGATGGGGATGCTGTGGCTTCCGTTCGCCCGCCGGTCGACCGAGCGCGCCGTCCGGTTCCTGCTGGCGTTGACGGTCGGGCTGCTCGCGTTCCTGGCCGTCGAGGCCGTGGTCGAGGGCATCGATCAGGCCGCTCTCGGCGCGCAGAGCTTCGGCGGAGCGAGCCTGGTCGCGCTGGGGGCGATCCTGGCGTACGTCGCGATGCGGGGCGTGGACGGGTGGCTGTCACGACGCCGGGCCGGCACGGGCGGGTGGCACGCGGCGATGCTGATCGCCATCGGGATCGGGCTGCACAACCTGGGCGAGGGCCTCGCGATCGGGGGCGCGTACTCGGCGGGGGAGCTCGCGCTCGGGGCGTTCCTGGTGATCGGCTTCGCCGTCCACAACACGACCGAGGGCCTGGCGATCGTGGCGCCGGTCGCGCGCGAGCGCCCCGCGTTCGGCCGGCTGGTGCTCTTCGGCCTGATCGCCGGTCTGCCGGTGGTGCCCGGCATGTGGGTGGGGGCCCTGGCATTCACGCCGCAGCTCACGGCGTTCCTGCTGGGGGTCGGCGCGGGTGCGATCGTGCAGGTCATCCAGCAGATCGCTCCCGCACTGCGTTCACGTAAGGACGCCGGCGGGCTCGAGCCGGTGGTCGCGCTCGGCCTGACCGCCGGCCTGATCCTGATGTGGGGCACGGGGCTGCTCGCCGCGGCCTGATCCCATGGACCCGCCGCGTGGAGAGCCGCTACACGGCTCCGGTGGTGATCAGGACCTTGAGGGCGCGACGCTCGTCCATTGCGGCGTACCCCTCGGGCACCCCGTCCAGGTCGACGACCAGATCGAACACCGGCGAGGGGTCGATGCGGCCGACCAGCACGTCGGTCAGAAGCTCCGGGATGTAGGCCCGCGCGGGAGCGACACCGCCCAAAAGGCCGATGTTCCTCATGTGCACGTCCATCAGGTCGATAGCGCCGCCCGCCGGCACGCCGACATGACCGACGACCCCGCCGGGGCGGCAGGCGTGGATCGCGGTGTCGAACGAGGCGTTGGTACCGACGCACTCGAGCACCTTCGGGGCGCCGCCACCGGTCAGCTCACGCACCTGCGCGACGGCCTCATCCCCGCGCGGCGTCACGATGTCGGTTGCGCCGAACGTCTCGGCCAGGGCGAGCCGGTCCGCGTGATGTCCGAGCGCGATGATGCGCCCCGCCCCGAGCCGGGCCGCCGCCAGCACCGCGCACAGCCCGACCGCGCCGTCGCCCACCACGGCGACGGTGGACCCGGGCCCTACTCCGGCGCTGACGGCCGCGTGATGGCCGGTCGACATGACGTCGGTCAGCGCGGCGAACGACTTGACGAGCTGCTCGTCGTCGAGCTCGATCTCCGTGGGGATCGTGACGAGCGTCCCGTCGGCCATGGGCGCGCGCACCGCCTCGCCCTGCCCGCCGTCATTGCGCCCACCCCAGTAGCCGCCCGCGACGCACGAGGTGTGGAGACCACGCGCGCAGTTGTCACACGTGCCGTCCGAGAACGCGAACGGCGCGATCACCCGGTCGCCGCGCCTGATCAGGTGCACCTCGGAACCGACGTCCTCGACGATCCCGATGAACTCGTGGCCGGTGCGACCGCCGATCCCATAGATCATGAGCTCGCCGCGATATGGCCACAGGTCGCTGCCGCAGATGCATGCGTGGGTGATTCTGACGAGGGCATCGGTGGGCTCACGGATGACGGCGTCGGGGACGTCCTCCACCCTGACGTCGCGTGGCCCGTGGATGACGCAGGCACGCATGCGGGCGAGCCTAGCGGGCCGCGGACGGTCGCGCCGCCCGTCCGGATACAGCGACGTGACACCGGCCGGGCGTTGACCGAGCTCACCTGGAACGATTGAGGGGTGCGGGCCGTCACCTACCTCTCCCCCGGCATCCCGCTCGCGCTCTACGCCACCCTCTGCGATCGGCTTGCCGCGGTGCTGGGCGAGCCGGTGACGCTCGCATCGGATCCGCGGTTCTCCGGTCCCGCCGCCGACGAGCCAAACCCCCTGACCGACGGCGACGTCGACTTGGCGTTCGTGTGCGGCCCCTCGTACTTGCGACTCGCCGACGGCGTGCAGCTCGTGCCAGCGGCGCCGGTGTCGGATGACCCGCGCACCGATGGACGTCCCCAGTACTTCGCCGAGGTGATCATCTCCGCCGGACGCGGCGAGGAGTCACTGCGGGAATTCGTCGGCGCCACCTTCGCGTTCAACGACCCGGCCTCGCTGTCCGGGTGCTTGGCGGTGCTGGCGCACCTGGGCGCGATCGCGCCACGCGAGCTCGCCGAGACGCGGTGCTCCGGATCGAGCGAGGCGTCGCTGGCGCTGATCGAGCGAGGTGACGCCGACGTGTGCTCGGTCGATTCCAACGTCTGGCGGCGCCTGACCGCGGAACGTCCGGCCCTACGGCGGGAGTTCCGCGTCCTCCAGAGCCTGGGGCCGTTCCCGATCCAGCCCGTGGTGGTGTCCCCCGCACTCGACGCCGAGCGCCTGGCCCGGGTGACCGAGACCCTCCTCTCGCTCGGTCCGAACGAGCTCGGGCCGTTCGGCCTGACCGGCTTCGCCCCGGTCAGCCACTCGGACTACCTCCCCCTGGCCGAGCACCTGGCGTGCCTCGGCTGACCGTGTCCGCGGTCGATGCGTGTCGTACCTGTGACAAGTGGCCATCGCGGCAGCCAAATGACCGACGCTCCCGTCCACGCCGTCGGCGTCCTGCTCGAACCCGATCATCGTGTGCCCGCGCCGGTAGGCGTCGTCACCGAGCATGCCCATGAGCGCCCGGTACACGGTGTTTCACGCGGTGAAGCGGTACGGGCTCGGCCGCGTGAACGTCACCCGCCCGTCCGGGCCAAGGTACTGCAGCGCCCCGGCCGCGACGCTGATGTCTCAAGCCGCATGCCAAGACGCTCGACAAGGTACCGGACGGTCGCCTCCTGCACGACGATCCCGGCGCCGACGCCTGCGAGCTCGATCTGCGAGCGCTCATACACGGTGACATCGCAGCCGGCATCGCGCAGGACGAGCGCCGCGATGATGCCGCCCAACGAACCGCCGATCACGGCGACCTTGGGTGGTGAGGAGCGGGTGTCACGCACTGATCCTGGCGACCGGCGACGCTGACGGCAACGGGTCCTGCGGCGTGCACTTGCCGTCCATCAGATGTGGCACCGACCGGCGCCCGATGGCCGGCACGTCGAGATCAACACGGTCAAGGGCCGCGCCAGGGACCGCCACATCGCGCCGCAACGGCAGGGTGACGGTCCAGATCACGAACCCGGAGAACGCCTACCAGTGGCTCACCATTACGGAGTCGTCGACCGGATCATCGACGAGAGCGGCGCCGATGGGCAGCTGGCGACCGAATCCATCGACGCGCTCAGCAAGAGCCATATCGAGCAGCCCCGTACCCGTTTCGCACACCCGGCGAGGAGCGGGTGCTCGTTCTGATCACGCCGACGCAGGTGGCGACGTTTGAGGAGGAGTAGTCGACCACAGGGTCGCCCGAGCTGCCTCGCCGGTCTGAGGACGTGGCAGCGGGCGGATCTCCGCCATCAGATCGGGGTCGAGCGCGTCGGCGTTCGGCTGATCGACCTCGATCAGGTTGCCCCCGGGATCGCGCAGGTAGAGCTGCGCGGCGCCGTCGGGCAGACGGTAGAGCCAGTGGCCGAACGTCGTGCGATCCTCGATTCTGCGGCGGCGCACCTCGCGGAGCACCTGGGCAAAGTCGTCGACCTCGATCGCGACGTGATGACTGATCGGCGCCTCCCGCTGCGTGTGCTCGAACACGTGCAACTGGACCTGGCCGAGTTGCAACCACTGCACAGGAAAGCCGAAGTCGGGTGTCGCCACCGGCCGCATTCCGAGCACGTCGATGTAAAAGCGCACGGATTCGGCGAGATCGCGGGCGCTGACGCTGACGTGGTTGATTCGCGTGGCGGGCATGTCTGAGACGTCACTTTACCGCGGCCGTGGCGGGGCACCGCGGGGAGGGGTGATCCCCGCCACGACCCATGCGATCCCGGGAGAGGTCAAGGGATCGCATTCGCTCGTCCTGCCGCATGAC
>JBKKDD010000226.1:0-10599 GCA_046708705.1 Miltoncostaeaceae bacterium
GATGGTGGTCATTCTCGCCGTGGCGACCGACAGGCGGGCCGTCGGATCGCTCGCCGCACTCGCCATCGGCGGCACCATCGCATTGGAGGCCCTCGTGCTCGGACCGATCACCGGCGCCTCCATGAACCCCGCTCGCTCGCTCGCCCCGGCGGTCGTGGCCGGTGACCTGACGGACCTGTGGCTGTACCTGGTCGGGCCGGCCGTGGGCGCCCTCGTCGGGGTCGGCCTGTATGAGGTACTTCGCGGCGCACCCAGCCCGGACACGACAGCCCGGGACGCGCGGCTCGCGGCCGCGGAGCCTGCGACGGACCGTGCGTGATCGAGCATCGCCGCCCGAGTCGACCGCAGCCACACTCACCATGGGGAACCGCCCCGGTAAGGCGGGCGTGACGCGCGCCTGACTGAACCCGCGATCCGGTTCGGCCAGATCGAACGGTGGTGCCACAGTCATCTCGACACCCGTGCTCGCGCCCGCGATCGGGCGTTAGATTTCGCGGCATGAGCGACGATCCCACCCCGACCTCTGCGGGCCCGTTCGGTGAGAGTCGGGAGGGCCTCGCGTTGGCGGCCGTCGCGGACAAGTGGGCGATCCTTGCGGTTCACGCCCTGCGCGACGGGGCAGCGCGGCATGGTGAGCTGATGCGCCAGACCGGGTGCGCGTCCCACCCGTCGCTGACCCGAGCGCTTCGGGGACTTGAAACTGCGGGGCTCGTCACCCGCACCGCCTATCCGGAGGTCCCGCCGCGCGTGGAGTATGCGCTCACCGAGCGCGGGCGGGGCCTGGCGGAGCACATCGGCGCCCTCGCCTCCTGGGCCCGGGACAACAGCGACGCCCTCATCCCCCCGCCGGCCGATCGGCGGGTGTCGGCTACGCCTCGGGCTCCGGCTCGAAGTCCAGGGAGGCGGAGTTGATGCAGTAGCGAAGCCCGGTCGGGTTGGGGCCGTCCGGGAACACGTGACCCAGGTGCGAGCCGCAGCGCTTGCAGGTGACCTCGGTGCGGACCATCCCGTGGCTCGTGTCGGTGTGCTCATCGACGACGCCCGGCACGGCGGGCTGGAAGAAGCTCGGCCAGCCCGAGCCCGACTCGAACTTGGTGTCGCTGTCGAAGAGCGGCTCTCCACACACGACGCAGCGGTACATGCCCTTGTCGTGGTTGTCGACGTAGACGCCGCTGAACGCGTGCTCGGTCGCGGCCTGTCGCGTGACCGCGTACTGCTCCTTGGTCAGGCGCGCGCGAAGCTCCTCGTCGCTGGGAATGGGTCGATCGCTCACTGGGGCTCCTTCTGCGGCACGGCGTTTCTCGGCGGTGCGCCGACGATAGGTCAACAGTGCCACGTCGGACCACAGCCGTTACACGGAAGGGTGCCAGCGTGCCATGTGGTCTCGGTGACGGTCGGTGATCGGGGTACCGCGGTAATGGTTGTCGTAGAAGTCGATGTCCAGGTGGTGGGCCTGGAACACCAGGCGCACGAACATCGGGTCGATGAACGCCGGGAACCGGCCGTAGGTCTCGTGGACGTATGTGCAGAACGCCTTGACGATCTCGATGGTCTCGGGTGTCGGCAGCGGCCGCGCGCGCATGACCTCGTCGGCCTGCTGGAACGCTGAGGCCTTGCCCGACGCGGCCGACCACGTCGCCAGGTAGCGGTCCACCGCCTCGCCCATGTCGACCACGTACGGGGGGCACAGCGCCTCCAAGGTCCCGTCGCGTCCGACCGGCACGGGCTTGCTCGCGTGACGGGGCGTGTGCTCGGGGGTGACGAAGCGAAAGCCGAGGCCGCGGTGGGCCGCGTCGACGCCCATCAGGTGGTGGGGCAGAAACCCGGTGAACGCCCACCCGCCGAGACCGAGGGCCTGGGCGGCGAGGTTCATGTTCTGGCAGATGAACGCGCCCTCGACGTTGAGCGAGGTCAGGACGCGCAGCTCCAGGTCCATCAGCGACAGCTCGACCGCGCCCAGCCGGCCCGACCCCTCCCACCGGTCGAGCCCGCAGGTGCGCCCGCCCGAGAGCTCATCGACCACGCTGAAGCGGTTGATCTCGTCGAAGTAGATGAACAGCAGCGTCATGTACTCGATCGTCGTGTTGGTGACCGGCACGAACAGCGTGGTGCCCGGCTGGTTGACGTTCCAGGCGTTGAAGCCGAAGAGCCCGGGCTCGCCGCGCGGCAGATCGGCGCGCCCGACCTCCAGGCGCGTGGTGGCGGCCCGAAAACGCGCGAGCATTTCGGCCATGACCGCGTCGGGGTCCTTGCCCGCGAACACCGCGACCTCGTCCGGAGTGTCCTCCCCCAGCCGCACCAGGTGCAGGCCCGCGTCGTTGGTGAAGAAGAGCTCGGTGGAGTGCGAGTTGCACGAGCACGGCCAGGACCGGCCGGAGAACCCGTGCATCCACGAGATGCCTTCGGTCGGCAAGTCGGCCAGGGCGAGCCCGGTCACCCCCGTCCCGATCCACACCAGGAACGCCTCCTCGGCCTCCGAGAGCGCCACCGGCGGATGCGGCGACTCGTACGCCAGCGGCCCGTCGGGGATCTGCATGCCCAGGCCGACGCGACGCGAGCGGCGCGTGAAGACCGCGTCGGCGAGCGGCACCGCGAACGCGTCCCTGAGGGCGTCGAGCTCGTCCACCTTCCACACCTCCGAAGCGGGGGATCTGCCCCGCGGACACTATTGGGCGGGCGTGTCGAGGGGACCCAGGCCGCCCCGGCGTGTCAACGCGAGCGCGCCGCAGCGGGCGCCGAGCGCGGCGGCGGCGTCCAGGTCCAGGCCCTGCGCCAGACCCACGGTCAAGCCGCCGGCGAACGAGTCGCCCGCCCCGTAGGTGTCGACGACGGGGCCGGGCGCCGCGAACGCCGCGTACCGGCGCTCGGTCCCGCCGACCAGGATGCGCCCGCCGAGCTCCCCCTCGGTCAGGATGATGGCGCGCGGCATGACCGGCAGCGCGTCGACGTCGACCTGCTCGTTCTGGTCCGACGCGCTCGACACCAGCACGTCGGCGTGCACGCCGCTCGCGATCAGCGCGGGCAGCCGCCGGGCGGCCACCACCAGGTGCCGCGCCGCGCGGGCGGCGATGAGCGTCCGCGGATCGTCACCGATGAAGTACACGCCGTCGTGGGCGGCCAGGTCCCCCCAGGGCAGCGGATCGTCCATGGTCGGCGAGATGCGCCCGCCGGTCACCAGGATCGTGCGCTCCAGGGAGCTGTCCACGATGGTCAGGGTGCGCGGCTGGGCCTGCGACCGCAGCGCCGGCGCGACCTCGATTCCGTGCTCGGCCAGAAGCGGCGCGCACGCCACGCCGAACGGGTCGTCGCCGACGGCGGTGTAGAAGCGGCACGTCGCGCCCATGCGGGCCATCTGCGCGGCGGTGACGGCCCCGCCCCCCGCGGGCTCCTCGAACGTGTCTGTGAGCGACACGATCTGACCGGCCACCGGGACCTCGCCGCGGGCGTGGGTCACCCACTCCACGTGGCCAATCACGGCGACCCTGGTCACGGCTTGGGTGTGATCTCCGCAGGGGCCCCGTGCGCGACGAGCGCGAAGGGAATGGCCACCGAGCCGTCCTCGCGCTGATGGTTCTCGAGGATGGCGATCATCGTGCGCCCGAGCGCGATCGCCGTGCCGTTGAGCGTGTGGACCGGCTCGGTGCCCTTGCCCGCGCGGAAGCGGCAGCGCAGGCGACGGGCCTGGTAGTCGGTGCAGTTGGAGCTGGACGTGACCTCGCGGTAGCGATCCTGGCCGGGCATCCACGCCTCGCAGTCGAACTTGCGGGCCGCCGAGGCGCCCAGGTCACCGACCGCGATGTCGATGACGCGGTAGGGCAGGTCGAGCGCCTGCAGGATCCGCTCCTGGAGGGACAGGATGAGCTGGTGCTCCTTGGCGGAGTCGTCCGGGTGGCAGAACGAAAACATCTCGACCTTGTCGAACTGGTGCACGCGGAACATGCCGCGCGTGTCCTTGCCCGCGGCGCCCGCCTCGCGGCGAAAGCACGACGAGATGCCCGCGTAGCGCAGCGGCAGCGAATCGACGTCCAGGATCTCGTCCTGGTGGAACGCCGCCAACGGCACCTCGGACGTTCCGACCAGGTACAGGTCGTCCTCGGCGGTCTGGTAGATCGAGGCGCGGTCGGTCGGGAAGAACCCGGTGCCGTACATGGCCTCCTCGCGTACCAGCACCGGCGGCACGACCGGCGTAAACCCCGCGTGCTCCAAGAGCTCGACCGCGAACGACACGAGCGCGAGCTGCAGCCGCACCATCGGGCCGAGCAGGTAGACGAACCGCGAGCCGGAGGTGCGCGCGCCGCGCTCCAGGTCGATGATCCCGGCGGCGGTTCCGATGTCGACGTGGTCGCGCGCGGCGAAGTCGAACCGCGGCGGCGTGCCGACCGTGCGCAGCTCGACGGCGTCGTCCTCACCGCCGTCGGGCGCGGCGTCCTCGGCCAGGTTCGGCAGGACGAGGAGCTCGGCGTCGCGACGGGACTCGAGCTCGCGAAGCTGCGCCTCCTGCTCGCCCAGGCGCGTGCCCATGTCGCGCGCCGCCGCCTCGGCCTCGGTGGCGTCGCGACCGGCCCGCTTGGCCTCGCCGATCGCCTTGGAGGCTGCCGTTCGCTCGGCCCGGGTCTGCTCGACCGCGGTGCGCACTCGGCGGCACTCGTCGTCCAGCGCGATCAGCGCGTCCAGGCGGTCGGCATCGCCGCGTCGTGCGAGCGCGGCACGCACGCGGTCGGGCTCAGCCCGTATCAGCCGAAGGTCGAGCAGGTCGCGCTCGCTATGCGGTCGAGGTCGCCGCCTCGGCGAGCGCGGCACGCACGCCCTCGAGGTCGTCCCCGAACACGAAGGCGCGCCGCAGCCCGGTGATCTCGAACACGCGGCGCAGATGCCGCTGCGGGCAGATGATGCCGAGCAGCCCGTCGGCGGCCCGCGCGCGGTTGAGCAGGCTGACGAGCGCCCCGAGCCCGGACGAGTCGAGCAGGCTGACGTCGGTCAGGTCGACGACGACCTGGGTCGCGCCCGGATCGATCTTGTCGGACTCCTGACGGAAACCACCGACGGTGTAGATGTCGAGCTCACCGTCGAGGGACAGAAGGACGAGATCGTCAGATGGCTTGGTGCTGACGGAAAGGCCCACGCATCGATGCTATACCACCGTCCCGGCTGAATCCGTGTGAGGTTACTGCAGGCTCAGCACGAACTTGGTGACGTTCTCCAGGTCGTCGCCCTTCGCGAGGCCCGAGGGCATCCCGCCGCCGCCGTTGACGATCTGATTGGTGATCGCGTCCTCAGCCAGGCCCTTGCCCACGAGCACAGGCCCCGGCCCCGCCTGGGTTCCGCCGGCCAAGTGGCAGCCCTGGCACGCGCCCTCGAAGAACGTCTTGCCCGCCGTGACGGCCGCATCGTCGCCACCACCGCCGCCGGACGCGGGCGGCGGGGCCTCCGCCGTATCGCCCTGCAGGGACGCGACGAACGCCACGACGTTGTCCAGGTCGGCGCCCTGCACGAGGTTCGCCGGCATCCCGCCGCCGCCATTGACGATCTGGCCACGAACCGCCTCCACGGCGAGCCCGCGATCGGCGAGCACGGGGCCGGCGGCAGCCTGGGTGCCTCCCGCCGCGTGACAGCTCTGGCACGCCCCCTCGAACGCGGTCTTGCCGGCGGCGACGTCACCCTCGGCACCGCCGCCCCCACCCTCGGCGTCCGCCGCGGGGGGCTTGCCGTTGGTGATGGTCGGCGCGTTGGCCGGTGTCTTGGCCTCGTCGGGATCGGATCCGCCGCATCCGGCCACGAGCGCGGTGCACGCACCGATGGCGACGAGAATGACAGCGAACCGCAACCTGCGCATCTGAAACCTCCGACGTGGACGCACGGACATCGCGATCCTACCCGGCCGCGGCGGCGCGTTCGGGGGCGGGGACTACTGGATACTCAGGACAAATGCGACCACTTGATCCAGATCCGTGCCGGTGACGAGGCCCGGGGGCATGGCCCCGCCGCCGTTGATCACCTGATCGCGAATGCGCTCCTCGCTGCGCCCGCCTCCCGCGAGCACCGGGCCGACCCCGCGCTCGGTGCCGCCGTTCAGGTGGCAGGACTGGCATTTGTTGTCGAACAGCACCTTGCCCGCGGCGACGTCGTCGGTTCCGCCCGTGGTCGCAGTGGTCGTCGCCGGCGTGGACGTGCTGGGGGTGGACGCCGCGGTGGAGGCCGGCGCCGCCGGATCGTCGCTTCCCCCGCATCCTGCGCCGAACGCGGCGAGCGCGCCGAGCGCCGCGATCAGGATTCCCAAACGGAGCCTAGACATCTCGCCACCCTTCGGATCGGAGCCGGATACCGGCATCGTAATGGTCGGCGACGCCCAGTCAAGATCGCGCGCGATGCGGCGAGATCGCCATGAGGGGCTATCCTGGGATACCTGATCGTCTCGCTTGGTGACAACACCCCGCAGCTTGGGCAGGACGCCTTCGTACATGACGCTGCCTGCGTCATCGGGCGCGTCCGGTTGGGGCGCGCCACGTCGGTGTGGCCCAACGCCACGATCCGCGGCGACACGGACCACATCACGGTCGGCGACCGCTCCAACGTGCAGGACGGCGCGGTACTGCACGCCGATGCCGGCGTGCCGTGCACGATCGGTCGGGCCGTCACCATCGGGCACCTCGCGTGCGTTCACGGCTGCACGGTCGAGGACGAGGTGCTCGTCGGAATCGGCGCGATCATCCTCAACCACGCGGTGGTGGGCTCCGGCTCGATCATCGGCGCGGGCGCGGTGGTGCTGGAGGGAACCGTGGTGCCGCCGGGATCGCTGGTGCTGGGCACGCCCGGGCGCACCGTTCGCGAGACGACCGCCGAGCAGCGCCAGGGCATCGTCGCGAGCGCCGAGCATTACGTGGCGATGATCGCCGCCCACCGAACGGACCGCGCGCGATGAGCGAGCCCCTCGACAGCGGTGTCAGCGCGACGGGACGCGACCAGCCCTTCGAGCTCTTGGCCGGGCTGGAGCCGCCGGTCTCGCTCGAGGAGAGCCTGGAGCTGATCGCGCAACGGCTGCGCGAGGCGTTCGCCGTCGACCTCGTGATCATTCGTGCCGCCGAGGAGGACCGCAAGCGTGTGGGACGCGCCTTCAGCGCCGCCGACGACGAGATCGGCCGGACGTACGGCCCGGCGCTCGGCGCGCTTCGCCCCGAGACGGCCGACCTGGGGCTGACCGCCCTGGCCGGTGGCGCGACGGTACTGTGGCCGGACATCATGGCCGAGCCGGCGGTGCTTGCGCGCCTGGGCGAGATCGAGGACGCGGGCGTCCCCCTGCGCGACGCCCGTGAGGTGCTCGCCGGAAGCAGCGCCGTCGCCATGCCGCTGCGCACGCCGAGCAACCCGCATCTGGGCGCACTGGCGCTTCTGAGCCTGGCCGGCCACGACGTCATGGGCGAGCGTGAGCAGCAGGCGCTTGAGGCGCTCGCGCCCCAGATCTCGCTCGCCGTCCAAAACGCCCTGCTTCGCGACCGCAACCGGCGGACCCGCCAGGTCCTCGAGGCGGTGCTCGCGACCACGCGAAACGGCGTGGTCGTGATCGACACCGACGGCATGATCAGCCTGGTCAACCGCGCCTACGGCGAGCTCCTTCGGATCGCGCCGGACGCGCTGATCGGCCAGCGCGCCAATCAGGTGCTGCGAGAACGCATCTCGCCACGGTTCAAGGACCCGAACACATACCAGATGCTGACGGCGCGGTTGGCCGAGTCCCCGGACATCACGCTGCGCGATCAGCTTGAGACCATCGACGGCCTGGTGCTGGAGCGCTTTAGCGCCCCGGTGCGCGACGCGTCGGGTCGCCTGCTCGGGCGCGTCATCATTCTGTCGGACATCACCGTGCGTCACCGAGCGCTGCTGGAGGCGCAGGCGCTGGCGGAGCAGAACGCGGCGCTCCTGGAGCGCGAGGAGCGGCGCGCGCAAGAGGAGATCGCGATCGCGCGGGCCGCCCACATGCTCGCATCGGCGCTCACGCGCAGCGGCATCCACGAGCAGCTCGTGGCGCAGGCCGCGACCTTGGTCGGCGCCGAGCGGGTTGCGCTCGTCATCGTCCGCCGTCGCGGCGACATGGCTCCAGTGGCGTCCTACGGGTACGGGCGCGACGAGCTGCGCGAGCTGCGGCAAAGGCGCGGCGAGGGCATCCTGGGCCGCGTCGTCGACACGCGCCGGGCGTTCCTGTCGACGGACATCGACGATGACGTCGAGCTGGAGCTGGATCTGGATCTGGGCGGCGACCCGGAGGCGAGGTCGTTCGTCGCGATCCCAATCGAGCTGGTCGACCGCGTGTACGGGGTGCTGACGGTCGCGAGCTCCCAGGCCCACGCGTTCGCCGAGCGTGACCTGCGCGTGCTGGGCGAGCTTGCGCGCCATGCCTCGGCGGCGATCCAGAACGCGCTGCAGTTCGAGCAGGAGCGACGGATCGCCGAGACGCTGCAGGACGCGCTGCTGGCGGAGGAGCCGCCGGAGGTGGAGGGCCTGGAGATGGCGACGCTCTATCGCGCGGCCGCAGGGGCGATGGTGGGCGGCGACCTCTACGACATCTGGGTGCTGCCGGACGGCAAGGTGGCGGTGATGGTCGGCGACGTGGCCGGCAAGGGCGTCCAGGCCGCCGGCACGACCGGCATGGTGCGGTACCTGGCCGAGGGCCTGTCCGCGCACGAGCAGGACACCGGGCGTCTGCTCGACGAGCTCAGCCGCCTGGTGAGCGGCCGCCTGGGGGAGGCGGCGTTCGTCACCCTGTTTCTCGCGGTGATCGACCGTGACGCAAACGAGCTTTCGTGGACGAGCGCGGGGCATCCTCCGCCGCTTCTTATCGGCGCGGACGGATCCGTGACCGCGCTGGAGGATCCGGACCCGCCGCTCGGCTTCATGATGGAAGCCTCCTACGGCGGGCACGTCACGCCGTTTCCGCCCGGCGCGCTCCTGGTGCTCACGACCGACGGCATCCTGGACGCGATGCGCGGGGACGAGGCGTTCGGCGAGGAGCGGCTGCGCAAGACGATCCTGCGCCTCGTCACCGAGCCGGCGCTGACGATCGCGCAGGAGATCTATGTGGCGGCGCGGCGCTTCGCGGGCGGGCCGCTCGGCGACGACGCGGCCTTGGCGGTCGTTCGGCGAGCCGCGCCTCGCGCGCGTCGCCGTTGACCGGGGCGCGACGAGCGGCGCCAAAATGACACCGGGCCGGCGTGCGACCGGCCCGGTGTGTCCTCATCACCCCCCGACGGGGCGGGTTGGTTACAGCGTCGAGCCTTGGTCGACGACCCTGCGGACGGGGCCCAGGTTGACGTAGGCGGTGTTGCGCGGGGCCTTCCAGGCCATCACGACTTTGTCGCCCACTGCCAGCGAACTCCACGTGCGCTTGTTGGCGCCCTTGCCCTTGCGGGTGATGTGCGTGCACGTCCCGGCCGTGACGACGAGGTCGTCGGCCCAGTCGTACATCCCGCCGCTCTTCGCGGCGCCGTTGGTCAGGGCGCGCTTGCCGTGCGAGTTCACGCTCTTGACGTCGACGGAGATCGTCGTTCCGGTGTTCGCCGTGACGATGCCGCGGATGATGTAGGTCACCCCGCTCTTCTTCGCCGGCTTGCACGGCTTGAACTGGGGCTTGGTGATCTTGTTCGTGTTGGATTGCCCGGGAGGCGTCAGCGGCTTCGCCGCACCGACCAGTGACACCGGCAACGCGACCGCCACAGCCGCGACCATCGTGAGAATTTTCCGCATGAAGAGACCTCCCTGGTTTGTATCGCGCCCACTCATCCTTGGGTGAGCAGCCTGCGCGTACCATCGTCCGAATCGCCAGATTCGTACAGTGCGCATCGCCCGATTTCGGCCGATTTCACGAACCCCTTACAAAATCAGTGCGAAACCATCACGCATGAGCCACATGCCAGACACGTTCGCGCGATGCGCGCCTTCCGGACGGCGCCTATGTCAGCGTGTACTCGGGGCCTGAGCCGCCCTCGGGCGGGGTCAGTTGGCCGCCCTTCGCGGTGATCGCGCCGCACTGCACGCAGTTGGAGGCGTTGACCTTGACGTCGACCATGTCCCCGGTCTGGTCCTCCTCGACCTCGTAGACCTTGGCCGGGCACATGGCCTCCCACATCACCGCGAGCTCGCGTGGGACGTGCTGCTGCACGCGGATGTGGCTAGGCTGGTCGTCACGGGTCTTGTTGCCGCTCGCAAACACGCTGGAGAGCTTGTCGAAGAAGTACTGGCCGTCGGACTTGGGGTACTCCTTGGCGCGGTCGCCCACGAAGATCTCGCCCTTGGCGTCGGCCTTGTGCGGGATGTGCTTGGGAAACTTGCCCATGGTGCCGGTCGCGATCCCGCCGACGATCGCGCCGTAGACAAAGCTCTGCTGGAACGCGGGGCGCACGTTGCGCTCGCGCCACAGGTCCTTCCAGATCACGCTGTCGCGGATCTTCTGGTCGTAGCCCCACAGGCCGGTGGTGGTCGTGGCGGTGCCGGCCTTGAGCGACTCGAAGATGGCCTCGGCGGCGAGGATCCCCGACTGGATCGCGTAGTGGACGCCCTTGAGCGCCGACATGTTGACGAAGCCGGCCGAGTCTCCGCACAGCACGGCGC
>JBKKDD010000227.1:0-6170 GCA_046708705.1 Miltoncostaeaceae bacterium
GGCCTGTGCCGAACTCGCGCGCGTACTCGCGCGGGGCGGGGACCTTTACTTCTCACTGCCGGTCGGCACACCGCGGCTTTGCTTCAACGCGCACCGCATTCATTCGCCGCAGCAGATCATTGAGTATTTCGAGGTGCTCGATCTCGTGGAATTCTCCGGGATCAACGACGAGGGGCGCTACCGGAGCGGCATCACGCCGGCCGAGCTGGAGCACGCCGACTATGCGTGCGGACTCTTCCACTTTCGCAAGCCATGACGCACATCATCGGAGTTCTCACGCGATGACGAGCCCGGGGGCAATCTTGTCGGTCCGGGGTTTCAGCGTGCCTACGGCTCCGGCGTTGCGGGGAGGCGACGCCCAGAGGCGATCGATCCGGTCACCGATCTGAAGCGCTCCCTGACCGCGGCCCAGCTCGCCGTTTCGATGACGTAACGGCGACCGGCTGATCCCAGTGTCTTGCGCAGAGCGACGTCGCCGAGCAGGCGGTCGAGGCACGTCTCGAAGTCGGGGTACCCCGAGTACGTCAGACCTCCTCCGGATCGTTCGCAATGCTCGCGAAGGACATCGGATTCGCGGGCGACGATCGCCGGAGTACCTTCGAGCCAGGCCTCCATCAAGACGATCGAGAGGCTCTCGAGGTGGCTTGGATGGACGAGGGCGACCGCCTCGGCCAGTGCTGAACGCTTCTCGTCTTCGGTGAGCCACCCGACGTTCACCACGAACTTCGCCAGGTCCGGTGGAGGCTCGTAGCCTCCTGCGCCCACCAGCACAAGGCGGAGGTCTGCGGCGCGGCTCCGTGCGTAGCGTGCGACGAAATCGGCAACTTTGTGGACGCCCTTCCCCTCCTCGAGTCGTCCCACGTAGACGACGTAGCGTCCGAGACCATGACGCGCCGCGAAACCGGGGATCGCCGGGGCAGACGGTTCGTCGAAGCCCAGGCCGACGACGCCACTCGGCGGAAGCGCGTACAGGCCGGCCGCGAGGCGCTTCTCCGAAGGGGTGTTGAAGATGCACCCGGCGCTCGCTTCGATCATGTGCCGTATGCACGTCATGTGGGCGTAGGGCTCGTCGTGGAGGCAGGGAATCAGCGCGCTTCGCTCAGGCCAGACCTGCATCCCCCAGAACGTCGTACCGAGCAGGTACGGGACGAAGATCAACAGGTCGAACCTGCGACCCTCGTGTTCGAGAAATGTCTGGAGATCAGGAGACCAGACGCTATTCGCCATGAGCTCGAGCTCGTCGAGGTAAGGAAGCCCCCCATCCGCGACGAGGCGTGCGTGAAGCTGGGCGTACCGCCGGGTGTCTCGTGGCGCGACCGCGAACCGGTGAACGGTGATTCCGTCCTCTGTCGAGGTGCCGGGCGCGACGTCGTTCGTCCAGTCGTGGTGGTCGACGGCGCAGGTGGTGGCGACGACCGCCTCATCGCCGTCATCCACAGCTCGCGTGGCGAGGAGCTGGGCCAGGCGTTCGGCGCCGCCGACGATGCTCGGGCCGTATCGTGGCACCACGAAGAGGAATCTCACGACGCGGTGACCCTGGCGTCCGGCCCGGCCTGTGCGGCGACTCGCTCGATGACTCCGACGAGACGTGCGACGACGGCCTCCCAGGAAAGCGTCGCGGTGAAACGCCTGCCGGAGGCGCCAAGTGCGTTCGCGAGCGCCGGGGTTGACGCGATCAATCGGATGCTTTCGATGTACTCGTCGGTGTCGCTGTACCAAACCCCCCCTCCAGATCGACGGGATTGGCCGACCAGCACCGGCGACGCGCTCGATGAGATCGTCGGGACTCCGTGTGCCCAGGCTTCGAGCAGGACGAGCGAGAGGCTCTCGTACGGCGAGGGACAGATGAGCGCGTCCGCTCCGGCGATCGCCGCGTTCTTGACGTCCTCATCGACGAAGCCGGGCGCGAGCAACCACGGTTCGGTGGGAACCGGCATCGCGGCGGGGCCGAGCATCACCAGATCGGGGCCGTCAGGGACCGCCTCCCGGAATGCCCGATGCGACGCGATGAGCGCATCCGCGCCCTTGGACGCGTCGATCCGTCCAACGCAGATCACGTACGGGTGCCGTTGCCCGGTCAGGGCGGCGAATGCACCGGGGTCAAACGGCGACGGCCGGTCCACGCCTGCGCCGACGACGACACATCGGCCCGGATCGATCGCGAATCGCGACCGGGCGAGCCCCTGTTCCTCAGGGGTACTGAATACGATGGCACGGGCGCTCTCGATCACCGGGCGAAAGATGTCCAGTTCGAGCCAGGGCTCATCGTGAAGCGCTGGGATGAGCACTGCGCGGTTGCGTACGTGGGGAAACCCTCGCACCGTTGTGGCGTAGAGGTAGGGAACAAACAGAACGGCGTCGTAGTGCCCCCCCCGATCCCGCAGGTGCTCGATCAGGCCGTCTGAGTTCGGACCCTGGGCATCCATCCAGGCTTCCTCGTCGCCCGTATCGCCACCGTTGAGGACCGTTCTTGAGAGGGCGTCGAAGCGGCGCTGATCACGTGTCTCGGAGACCGGGAACCTCATGATGTGGACTCCGTCCTCATCGGTCGCGCCAGCCGGAAAATGATTGGCCCAGGTGGTGTACTCGAGGGCGCAGGTCGTCAAGACCGTCACGTCGAGCCTCGGCGCGAGGTGCGTCGCATAATCACGGGCGAGGCGCTCTGCGCCTCCGGCGACGTCAGGCCCGTATCGAGGCGTCACGATGGCGATCCGCGTCGTCACGCGAGAACGGGTGCGAGAGCCGATTTGATCATCGGTTCGACGCGGTCGGGCGCGAGCTCACGGATACGGAGGGCCGCCCGTCGTGTGAGTTCGGCGCGGAGCGGCGCGTCGGTCAGGACGGCCTGAAGTGCTTCGGCCGCCGCCGCTGGATCTCCATCGGCGATCACGATGCCTGCTCCTCCCAGCGTGTCGGGGATCGCCGCCGCTCCCCGCGCGACGACCGGCAACCCACGGGAGATCGCCTCGATGAGCGGTGCACAGAACCCCTCGTGCTCGCTCATGCAGATGTAGGCACCGGCACTGGCGTAGATATCGTCCAGGCGCGTGTCTGACACCGTGCCCGTGAACGTGACCGCCTGGTCGACGCCGACTGCGCGGGAAAAGCGGCGCAGCGCCTCCTCGTACAGTTCGAACCCTTGGGACCCGCCGACGATCATCAGGCTCGCGTCCGGGATCGCATGGCGACGTAGCAGGGCGACCGCCCGGATCGCCTCCTCGATCCGCTTGTTCGGAACCACCCTCCCGACGGTGACAACGACGGGGTGAACCTGGGGGCGCGACGGAGGTGGCGAGGCGAGATCGAGAAGGAGGGGAACGACCGTCACGTCGGCGATGCCCGCCTCATGGAGTTCGCCGGCGTTGAATTCGGAATCGGCGATCGCCACCCCGATTCGGCCTGCGAGGAGTCGAAGGCCGGTTCGCCCTCTCTCGCAGAGCGCAGCCACGACGGGGTTCGTTTCCTCGAGGAAGTGGGCCGGAGTGACGTTGTGATAGCAGACGGCGAGCCGGGCAGGTGGGATTTCGAGCGCGCGCTCAACAGCCCCACTCCAAATCGAGTAGCGAAGCAAGGTCGCGGCGTGCTGCCGGGGCGCGAACTGATTCAGCATACGCACTCGACCCTTCATGTCGGGGCCGATGTTCTCGGCAAAGATCTCGCCGTGGATCCCGAGGTTCGCCAGGGTTCGCTGCCACGCGAATGCCTGCTCGGTGACGGCATCGTAGCGTGACGCGGCTGCGATGAGCTGATGGAGTGTGGCAGCCCGCAAATGACGCTCAGACGGCGGGTTCCGCGGAGGTCCCTTGGGCGTCATCGGTCAGGCGCGTGATCGCCTCCTCGGCGGCGGCGAGCCGCGCCTTCAGGTCCGCAACGCTCGCTTCCAGTTCCTTCCGCCGCTCAGCCTCCGCGGCGGCTTGCGCCCGGCTCAGCTCAAGTGCTCGGTTGGTCTGGGCGACCAGGTCGTCGAAGAAGTGGTACTGGAGCCGGATGAGCACCCGTTTCGTGCCCGTGATGAAGGGACCGACAACCGGTTTCGCCGAGTACGCGGTCTGGGGGCGCAACGCGATACGCCCCGGTCGGACGTCGATGTGCGCGTCCAGTATCCCGCGGTCATACCCACCGGCGCGACGCCGCTCCTTGGCTCGCCGCTGAATGTCCTCAACGACGCGTTCGACATCGATTACGGGACGATGCGCGATGCCGTCAGCGATCCCGCCTTCATCGTGTTGCTCGATCACCCCTGGCATCCTAGCCGCCGCGTCACAGGCGCTCCGGCACCTGGGGCAATTGCTCCGGCTCGACGAACGGGATCGATCGGCGGCGCATGCGCGAGGCGACGCCCGTGAGGAGCGCCGTCCCAAAGGTGACATGGGACGCCACCGCTCCGGCGGCGGCCAGGCCTGCGACGCGTCCACGTCGATGGAGCGTGCCGATGACGAGAGCGAACCCGAGAACGCTAAGCAGGTAGACGCCGATGAGCACCACGGCGGCGACCGCGAGGGTGCCGCCCGCGAAGAATGCCGGAACCGCCCCCAGAAGCGCGACGACGAGCGCCATCGGGACGATGTGGCGCAATCGAGGTCGACGGGTGCGCCCCAGTTGGCGTCCCCGCGTCAGGCCGACGTCCCAGAGGGATCTCAGATACGAAGCGAAGAGCGGGTTGCCTGGGGACTGTGCGATGACGTCGGGACTGCACAGCACGGTACGTCCCGGCCTGGACCGCACCGACCGGCACAGATCGTCCGCGGTGGCGAGCCCCGCGTCCAGCGCCGTGGTGAGATCCTCTCGCCGGACGAACAGGTTCCTCGCCGGGAACTCCTTCATCTCGTGAAGGCTGCCGACATGGTGGCGCACGCGGGCTCCGCCAACGCCAAACCGGGACTCGGACAGAATCGCCGCCGCGTCGTGCCGGGGGCTTCCCGTGAGGAGGGGGACGGTCGGGCCCGCGACGATCGCGACACTCGGATCCCGCAGGAGCGCGAGGCCTGCATCTGCCCATCCGTGGCTGATCCGCATTCCAGGATCGAGAAACGCGATGGCCTCGCTCGTCGAGCCATCGAGCGCTGCACGAAGCCAATCCGAGTTCCGGTCGGACGCGCTGTCGTCGTCGCGTGGAACGACGAGCACCTGAACGGGCTCGCCGCCGACGTCGCCCAGCTCTGACGCGACGGTGCCTCCCGCTGGGCCGACCGGCTCTGGCGCTGGGATCGCGACGGTGAGCGTCGGGGTCGGCAGGTTCGTGTATGCCGTGACGCGGCGTACGAGCTGACGCTTGCGGTCGTAAAACCTCAGGATCCGGAGTCTGTAGAAGATGGCGAGGGTGTCGATGAGCGCGTTGGCGATCGCCCGCCAGTTCATGCCGCTTCCGGTGAACCGGTAGCGCAGCTCGATCGGCTGCTCGACGATCGCACCAAAACCAAACCTTCGAGCGACCGCGAGCACTTCGAGATCGAATGCGTATCGCTTGACGAGCACGACCGGCAGAACTGCGTCCAGGGCCTCGCGACGGAAGAGCTTGACCCCGACCTGGGTGTCCCTGACGTTGAGCTTGAACATCGCGCGGACAAGCTGCTGGTAGAGCCATGAGTAGACCCGTCGATGCCGCGGGTAGACGACTGCCGAGTCAGGATGACGCTTTGAGCCGATCACGATGTCGAGGCCCTCGGCTCGCGCCACCTGGAGGAATTGACCGAGCGCAGCGGGCTGCAGGTCGAGGTCGGCGTCGAACCACGCGATCCAGTCTCCGCGTGCCACCTTCGAGCCGGTGCGCAGGGCGTAGCCCTTTCCCATATTGCGTTCGTACTGGATGACCCGCACGCGCGGTCCAGCGCTCCTGCTTGCCTGAAGAAACGTCTCGTCGGTGCTGCCGTCCGAGACCACGACGATCTCGTAGTCGATCCCCATCGGATCGAGGTGCTCGACGAGTGCCTCGATCGAGTCGTGGATGGTGGTTGCCTCGTTGAATGCCGGCGCTATGACCGTGAGGCGGGGACGCGTCACGACTCCAATCCTACGAGAGACCGTCCCCGAACCGCGCCTCGCCAGGGTGGGACGCATCCGAGAGCCCTGGTAACGCGGCGGTCGACGCCTCTGGCGTGTCTACTCGGTGTTGACGTCGGAGGGCCCGTCAGGGCGTGAGGACGATCACCTCGTTTGCGACGCGGGAGTGT
>JBKKDD010000228.1:0-18916 GCA_046708705.1 Miltoncostaeaceae bacterium
CGGATTCGGCCGCGGTCCCTGGTGAGTTGGGAGTCATATCCTATCGACCCGCAAAACTCCCCCCTCCCTCGTCACGAGCAGCCTGGGGCCAGGTGCTCGAGGCCGGCGGCCCGCACGTCGGTGACAATATTACGCTCACCCTGGACCTCTCCACCGTCAACGCCGTCTGAAGGAGTCACCGCTGAGCGCCGCAAGCAGCCCCGCCCCCGTGATCGATACCGCCACCCGGATGGGCGCGGTCCGCCTGAGCGTGGGAGACCTGGAACGCTCGGTCCGCTACTACCGCGAGCAGATCGGGCTGGGGGTGCTCGCGCGCGATTCGACCGAGGCGTCGCTCGGCGCCGGCGGGCAGCCCCTGGTGCATCTGGTCGAGACCCCCGGCGCGATCAGCTCGCGCGGGCACACCGGCCTGTTCCACCTCGCGCTGCTCGTGCCGGAGCGCATCGACCTGGCGCGCTGGCTGGCGCATGCGGCCCGCGACCGGGTCACGCTGACGGGGATGTCCGACCACTTCGTGAGCGAGGCAATCTACTTGCAGGATCCCGACGACCACGGCATCGAGATCTATCGGGATCGCCCCCGCAGCGTGTGGCAGGACCGCGTCGGCGAGATGACCACGACCGCCCTGGACGTCGACGACCTGCTGGGCGAGCTCGACGACCCCCCCACCGACGCGTTCGCCGGCCTTCCCGACCAAACCGTGATGGGCCATGTCCACCTACGCGTGCGCGACGTACCCGAGGCCGTCGCCTTCTACCGGGACGTCCTCGGGTTCGCGCTGATGACGACCTACGGGCCGCAGGCCGCTTTTCTGGCCGCGGGCGGCTATCACCACCACATCGGCGCCAACGTGTGGCAGAGCATGGGCGCCTCCCCGCCGCCACCCGGCTCGACCGCGCTCCTGCACGCGACCATCCTGCTGCCGACCGTGTCCGAGCGCGATCTGGTGACGAGCCGTGCCGCCGACGCCGGCTATGAGCCTGTCGCGACCGACGGCGGCGTGATCGTCCACGATCCCTCTGGCATCGCCTTGCTGCTGGCGGCCGCGTCGGCCGGTTGACACGGGCGTGCCACGCGGCCAGAGTCGACTCGTCAGCTCTCGACGCTAGGAGGCCTTGATGGAACCTTCGGCAGTGGTCGGCCTCGCAGCCGACGTTGCGCGACGCGTGGTGCCCGAGATCACCGCCCCGGCCCTGCTCGCGCTTCCGTCCATCCCGGTCAGCGCCGAGGTTTGGCAGGGCGACCACCACGTGCGCCTGGTCGGCGAGGCGATCTACGCCGTCCACCGGGCTGACCGGGCCGTCTGGGCGGTCGTCGTGCGCGAGTCGTCCCAGCTTCCGGCGGGCAGCGTCCAGCTCGTCGACATCGACGAGGTCTGCGTCATCAGCCGAAGCGGCCGCCACGGCGGCTGACGCGGACAAGCGGTCACGCGTTTGCGCGACAGCGTGGCGGGTACGTGGTCGGTGATCCCGCAACGAGCGTTCAATCGGCACAGTGGGGTCGGTGAGGTGACAGTATGAGTGACGTTCGAGCGAGAAAGGATCGGGATGAGGGCGACGTTTTTCACGCTGCTCGGGCGCTTCGTGTGGAAGCTCGCCAAGCGGTACGCGGCAAAGAGGACGCGACGGCGCAAGTGGCGTCCGTAGTGGCGCTCAGCCGCACGGGCGACCGCTAGTACATGGCGGGACCTGATCTCGAGCTCTGGGAAGGTGTCGTGCGGCTGCTCCTCGCCCTCGTGCTGTCGGGGGCCGTCGGGTTCGAGCGCGAGGTTCACGACCAGGAGGCCGGCCTTCGCACCCACATGCTGGTCGGGATGGGGTCGTGCCTGTTCGTACTGGTCGCGACCTACGGCTGGGATGACCTGACGTTCGGGGCCGAGGGCGGGGTGACGCTGGACCCCTCGCGCGTCATCGCGTATGTCGTCACCGGCATCGGTTTCCTCGGTGCGGGCGCGATCCTGAAACAGGGTGTCAGCGTTCGCGGGCTGACGACGGCCGCCTCGCTCTGGGTCACCGCGGCGATCGGCACGACCAGCGCGACCGGGGAGTACGGCTGGGCGCTGATCTCGACCGCGATCATCCTGTTGAGCCTGTGGCCGCTGCAGCGCCTCGCTACCGCGATCGGTGTTCGCAAGGGCGACACCGTGCGCGTGCAGGTCGAGCTGGCCACGGACGGGCGTGTCGGCGATGTGGCCTCGGCGATCGAGGAGCACGGAGGGCACGTCGACTCGGTCCGCGTCACCGAGGAGCCCGAGCTTCGGCGCGCGGACTTCGTGGTCGTCACACGTGGACAGGCCCACATGCTGGATGCAATCGGTGCGGTGGACGGGGTCCGAAACGCCTCGGTCGCCGGCTGACCGCGGGGGACCTCAACCCTCCACGAGCGGCGCCGCGGGCTGCATGACCTCCTGAGAACTCGGATCTCCGGACATGACCTTTCGCATCTGCACGACGGTGGCGTCGGCGTCGGAGGCGATGGAGACGTTGTCCATCAGGCTCCGCATGATTGCGATGCCCCGGCCGCGATGCGGGTCGACCCTGGGCTCACGCCAGCCACCCCGGTCGCGTACCGTCGCGTCGAAGACCTTGTCGTCGCATCGTGCCAGCACCTCGACGACCCCGATTCCGTTGGAGCGGTACCCGTGCTCCACGGCGTTCGCCGCGGCTTCCGAGATGGCCAGCACGATCGCGTGCGTCGGCTCGACACCGATGTCCCGTCGCTCCAGCCATGAGCGCAGCTCGCGCCTGAGCCCGGCGAGATCACCGGGGACCGCCGCGAGCCGGTGCGCGAACTCACCTGCCACGGCCACACGTCGCAGGGCCATGACACAGACGTCGTCGTGTTGCTCCTCATCGGTCAACAGGGCATCGCACAGGTGCTCGACGAGCGCGGCGCTCCCGTACGGCGTGACGCGCGCGGTGGCGACCAGCCGGTCCAAGCCGATGTCGATGCTCTCGCCGCGCCGCTCGATGAGCCCGTCGGTGTAGAGCACCAGCGCCTCGCCCGGGCCGAGGCGGCCGGCGGCCTCGGCACGCGGGCCTTCGGGATGGGTGCCGAGCGGGGCGGAGCGTCCCTCCCAGAGAAGGCGCGCCTCACCCTCTGTCGACACGCACAGCGGCGGTGGGTGCCCGGCGCACGCGTAGCTGAAATCGCCTGTGGTCCGGTCGAGCACGACGTATGCGATCGTGGCCATCTGCGCGGCGGGCAGCGAGATGACGAACGTGTCCAAGTGCGCCAGCACCTGACCCGGCTCGCCCAGGGGCGCCAGCGCGCGTACGGCGCCGCGCAGCTGCCCCATCGCCACTGCCGCGTCGATGCTGTGCCCGACGACATCGCCCACGACCAGCGCCAGCCGCTCCCCGGCGAGCGGAAACGCGTCGTACCAGTCACCGCCGACGTCCAAGGCGGCCGTCCCAGGCCGGTAGGCGTTCGCGATGTCGGCGTCGGGCACCTCCAGGTCCGCGCCGCCCAGCAACCCGATCTGGAGTGTGCGGGAGACGTCGCGCTCGCGCTCGTACATCAGCGCGTTGTCGATCGCGAACGCCGCGCGCAATGCGATCTCGCGGCTCAGCGCAGGAGCAAGCATCCGCCGCCCCTCCGCGTCCGGGTTTTGGATGATCGCGAGCGCACCGAGCGTGCGACCGCGCGCACGCAACGGAATCACAGACAGCGCCGCCGCGTGATCGTCGCGTGGGTCGCCCGTCGTGACCGTGAGGGCGATCTGCTCGTCCACTCGGGCGTCGTCGGCCGCATCGTGTCCCGTCCCGTCGGGGGGAGCGACGACCCGGCAGATCGAGGTCGCGCCGTCGACGACCTGCACCACGGTCCGACCGACGCCCTCGGCGTGCAGCAACTCGGCGAGCCGGCGGGCGCGCTCGTTGACCGTGGTCGCCCGGCTCAGCGAATCGCTGACCCGGTCGAGCAGATCCGTGTCGAGCGCGGCCGTGTCGGCTCGCGCCTGGAGTAGCGCGCGCTCCAGCGCGAGGTCGCATTGCTCGGCGATACCTCTGAGCGCCTTCTGGCGATCCTCCGTGAGCCAATGCGGCTCCCGCGACGCAGCCGCCAGGATTCCGGCGACCCGCCCATCGGTCGAGTGCAGCGGCAGCGCCATGACCGACTCGGCCTCGTTGTCCCGTCGCGCCTCGGCCCATTCGGGATAGCGCCCGTCGTACTCGGCTCCTGTTTGAGCCACGAGCGCTTCGTTGCGATGCGCGGCGTCGGCGGCCATGCTCCCGGCGGGCAGCGCATCGACCCACATTCCACGCACGAGTTGCTCGTCGATCCCCTCGCTCACGAGCACCTCAGCGGAACGATCCCAGCGCACCAGCCGCAGGTTGGCGATGTCGGCGCCCCACGCCCGTATGTCGGCGACGACCGAGTCGGCGATCTCGGACGACGTACGGGCCGAGACCAGATGCTCGGCGGTTCGCTCCAGGATTTCGGAGCGCGCTCGCGCAGACCGTTCGGCCGCGAGCAGGGACTCGCGTTCCCGGGTGATCCGCGCCTCCTGACCCGACGCGAACACCAGTCCCATCGCGAGGAGCGCGCCGGCAACCGCGAGTGTGATGAGCTCAAGACGCTGGGTCCTGACCGGCCCGGCGAACGCCTCGCGTCGTCGCTCGGCGTGAGCGACAAGCCAGCCGCTCGCCGCCGAGATCTTGAACCCGATGACGCGGTCGGGCATCCCTGTGAGTCCGATGTCGGCATCGATAACGCCTGTGCCGGCCGCGCGCATACGTTCGTAGGGGCTGCCGGGAGCGACCATCGAGACCTCACCCGTGGGGGCGAGCGGCAACAACAGCGTGCCGGCACGATCGACGATACGCGTCTGCTCCTCGTCGGGCCGAAGCTGCCGGGCCAGCACGGTGAGATCCGACACGCGGGACGTCGCGATCAGTGCCCCGGTGATCTCCCCCGCGCCGTCTCGCGTCGGCACGGCCAGCACGAACACGGGTGTCGCCGGCGTTGCACCGGCCAGCCCGTCGCTGATGACCGGCCCGCCCGTGCGGAGCACGGACTGGATCTGCGGCACGATGGCCGCGTCGACCGGAGCCGCGCCGCGTGGCGCCCGCGCGGCGCCGGCCCGGTCGACCCAGACGAGGCCTCCGGCAAATCCGCGCGCCGGCGGGTTGACGCGGCCGATGTCCCCGGCAATGGCATCACGGTCCGTTCGCAGGAACGCGGCGCGTGTGACGATCGTCTGCAGGAGGTCCAGGCGCCCGGTCAGATATTCGTCGAGGGTCGCCGTCGCCAACGTGGCGTTGACGCCGATGCGATCGCGGATCGCATCCTTCTCCGCCTCTGCGCCCCTTAACGAGAAGTACCCCGCCAGTCCGCAGATCACCACGATCAACGGCAACCCGATCGCCAGCCACTGCCGGGAGAGGGAAGCTTTCACGGCCGGAGCATAACGTTCACCCATCTGGAGCTCCGTCTGCTGTCGCGCTGGCTGACGTTTCGGCAGCGACCAGTTCCGTCGAGACTCAGGAACGTCCCCTCCGCGGCCATCTGACCGACGCAACGGCCATTTGCAAGCGCAACGGCCACTTGACCGCCCGCGGTGCCCGATCGCAGCGCCGCATGATCGCCTGGTCGGGCGCCGTGGCGTGGGCTCTGCGTACTCCCTGGCGTTCGTCGTCGAGCAGGGCGTCGCCGGGAATGACGCGGCGCTGCCGGCGTACGTCACGCTGACGACGTGTTCGCCGCGATCGTCGTCCACGGAGTGTTCGTCGCCCTGTGCTCAACCGCTCCCGCGCCGCGGGCGAGGTCGTGGCCGCCGGGTCGGCTCCGCCCTCGATGATCAGCGCAAACCGGCGCGTTCGCGATCCAGCGCGTCGTCGGTGAGCGTCTCGGAGATCCGCCGGACGGCCTCGTCCGCGACCGCGCCAGCGATTACCAGTTGCCCCGCCGGGGTCGGATGGAAGCCGTCGATGCGGCTGATCGTTCTGACAGTCGCCGGCTCGTCGGCGAGCGCCGAGGTCAGATCGACCAGCGTCGCGGCTGGGCAGCGTTCGACGGCATCGCGTATTCCTGTCACGAGCGGGGTCCAGAACATGTCGTGAGTCTCGTCGGACCCATCGGCCAGGTGGTAGGAGGTCACGATGATCGGTGCCGATGGCGACCGGCCGGCGATCCACGTGAGGATGCGCTCGAGGCGGGCCGACATCGCAGCGGCCACCTCGGCCACCGTCCCCGCGTCGGGCACCAGACGAGCGCTGACCGGCCTGCGGGGGCGCGCCGGCGTGAGGGCATGAAACGGTCCGAGCAACACCTGCGAGGCGATGTACCGATACCACATCGAGATCAGATCGTTCGCGCCGAGCGTTGCGGTGACCAGGTCGGCCGGATGCGCGAAGGCCGTGCGGAGCAGCGGCGCCGGACCGCTCCCGTCCCGCCACAGGTGATCCGTCCGCGTGCCCGAGCACGTCAGGCCAGTCTCGAGCGCGACATCGCGGACGAGTCGCTCCGAGATCATCCGCGCCGCGACAACCGGATATGACCCGGGCAGGTCGTCAAACCACTTCAGGGGAATTCCGGCGATGCGCACGCCGCACCCCTGACGTCGCCACGGCCGCGGCCACGATGCCTGAAAGCCTCGCGCGATCGAATCGCCGATGGCGACGTACCGGACCGCGCCGGCTCCGGATACGAGCTCTCCGTGCTGCGCCGTGTCCGTACGCGCATGCAGACCGGTTTCCATCAGCGGATCATCCTTGTGAGATTGCGGCGACGCATCCTGGGCTTCGCGGCAGGGGCGCCCGTCATCCACGGTTCCGATGCGGCTTCTGCGGGGGTCGAATCGACACCTTGACAGATCATTTCCTCCGATGTCGCGCTCGATGAACGATCCGCGCGGATCGTGGGTTTCAAATTCGCGCCGGCCGGGAACCTCGCGTTCATGAGAATCCCGCGCCAGACCAACGAGCGGTTCGATCCACGCGCCTCGGCGCCCTCAGCAGGCAAGGCCGACCGTACGCGACGGCATGTCCGTCTCGCCGCAGACAGGCCCTCCCATGCGATCGGCGCGTTTCTGGTCGTCATGTGGGTGGCCATCATGGTCCACTGGGCGATGTCATGAGTACGTCCTCCTCGACACGGCTGCGTGGTCCGAGTGACGGCATTCCGGGCGTCGACGGGTCCGGCGCACCTGCGTACCAGCGAGACGACGAGAGCAATGGGGCGGACGAACGCGCCGCCAGCCGACGCGAACGCGACGGGTTCGGGCAGTTCCTGTCCGAGCTTCGCCGGTACCCACTACTGCGCGCGACCGAGGAGGTCGCCCTCGCCAAACGCGTCGAAGCGGGCGACCCGGACGCGAAAGAGCGGATGGTCAACTCCAACCTCCGATTGGTCGTCTCCATCGCGCGGCGCCACCAAGGCCGCGGCGTGTCCCTGCCGGACCTCGTGCAGGAGGGCTCACTCGGGCTCATCCGCGCGGTCGAGAAGTTCGACTGGCGGCAGGGATTCCGCTTCTCGACGTACGCCACCTGGTGGATCACCCAGGCGGTGACGAGAAGCGTCGCCAACCAGGGCCGGGTCATCCGGCTTCCCGTCCATCTCTCCGATCAGGCCCAGCGGGTCGCCCGCGCGGAAGCGGAACTCGTGGCCATGCAGGATGGCACGGTCTCCGACCAGGCGATCGCCGAGGCGGCGAACGTCCCGGTCGATCGCGTGCGGACGATCCGGGACGCAGGACGTGTCGTCACCAGCCTCGATCGCCCCCTGGGTGACGATCCGGACGCGGCGACGCTCGGCTCGGTGGTCGCCGGCGAGGTCGACATCGCAGCCGATCTCGACCGGGAGTGGCGGTACACCGCGCTCAAGAACGCCCTGCGGGACCTCTCGCCACGCCAGCGTGCGGTGATCGAGATGCGGTTCGGGACGGGATCGCGCAGCCCGATGACCCTGCGGGCGATCGGCCGCAACCTGGGGCTGTCACAGGAGCGCGTTCGCCAGATCGAGGGATCGGCGATCGAGGCCCTCGAAGCGATGGGTGAGCTCCAGAGCTGGCGGCGCGCCAGCTGATCGCCTCACTCGGCTGACGCCACGGGGCCGCGCGCGGTAGGATACGCCCGTTGGCACGACCTCTGTCCGCCCTGAGTCCCGCGGGCGTCATCGCGACGTTGAGATGGAGACACAGCAGTGGTGCATGAGACGCAGAGCCATTCGGAAGACGGCAGGGCGGCCGACGTGCGCGTCCACCCCGACATCCTGCTGCGAACGATCGACGAGCTCAAAGCACCGGACTTCGCCGACGAGGAGATCACAGAGGCGGTAGCCCGGACATTGGCGAGGGCAGCCGAGGTGTTCGCCGTGACCGGCGTCGGGCTCATGCTCGCGGACCCGTCCGACCAGACGCTCAGGTACGTCGCGGCCACGAACGGCATGGCGGCACAGCTCGAAGCCGCCCAGGAGGAGGCGGGCGAGGGACCATGCGTCGAAGCCTTCGTGATGGACCGGCTCGTCATGACCCCGGATGTACGGACGGACCCCCGCTGGCCCGCGTTGCATCGGTTGCCGGCGCTCGCCGATGTCGGCGCCGTGCTGGGCGTGCCGACGCGTCTGCGCTCCGAGCCGATCGGCTCCTTCAACGTCTACTCGAGCGAGCCTCACGTCTGGGACGACAGCGAGATCGCCGCGGTGAGCGCCTTCAACGAGCTGCTGGAGGTGCGGCTGGCCGCAGCGACTTGGTCGCGCAACCACGAGCGGGTCAGCGCGCTGTCGGAGCAGCTCCAGACGGCACTCGATCAGCGCGTGCCGATCGAGCGCGGCATCGGATACATCATGGGGCGCTACAACGCCACCGCCACCCAGGCATTTCAATTGATGCGCGGCTGCGCACGGAGACGGCGGATCAAGGTCGCCGACATCGCGACCGACCTCTTGAGCGGGGTGGAGTTCGAGGAGATCACGCGGGGCATGTCATCCCTCACGCGAGATCCCGGATCCAGCAGCTGAACACATTGCGAGCGACCGCCGATCGTCGCTTCGCAAGCGCGAACGAGGTGCGACGAGTTTCGACACCGCCCGATCGGGCATAGTTCCCTGTGTGGGACTGACGATCACTGCAAGCGATGCGGACGGCACCCCGATTTTTGCGGTGCGCGGGGAAATCGACATCTACACGGTTCCGGAGTTCTTACAAGCCGTCGAGACGTCCGCCCGTGAGGCGGCCGCGATCGTGGTGGATCTGCGTGAGGTCGCGCTGGTGGATTCGTCGGGTCTCGGTGCCCTGCTGCGGCTGGCACATGTCGACGGCAGGTGGCGACCGGTCGTGCTGGTCTGTGCGGATCAGACCGTGCCCCAGCTGCTCGAGTTGACCAAGCTCGCCGACCGGTTCTTCGTCATCGACGACCCGACCCGCGTCGGCCAGGCGCTCGTCGACGCACACGATCGCGTCGCCCGGTCGCTCGCGGAGCGCTGAGCTGAGCTGAGTCAGTGGGTTGCGGGCGTGACCGCCCGCCCACGGCGTATGGAACTCGGCCTCTTGCGAGCCCGATTTCCCTATCAGGCCCCGACGTTCTCCCTGAGCGTCTTCAGCGCCTTCGTCAGCAGACGCGACACATGCATCTGGGAGATGCCGACGATTTCGGCGATCTCGGACTGGGTCTTGCCACCGTCGAAGCGCAACTGCAGGATGCGCTGCTCGCGCACGGGTAGCTGCGAGAGGCTGTTGCCGATGGCGGCACGGCCCTCCGCCCACTCGAACCCCTCCTCCTCGATGCCGATGTCGATCGGGTCGTCCTCCTCGCCATTACGGGGCGGACGTGACAACGACAGGGGCTGATACGCCGCACCCGCCGCGATGGCGTCCAGCACCTCGTCCTGGCTGAGCCCCAACTCCTCGGCGACCTCCTGGACCGACGGGCTGTGCCGCAGACGCCCCGTCATCTCCTCGATCGTGCGGTTGACTGTGGCGTGCATGTCCTGAATTCCGCGCGGAACGTGGACCACCCAGGTCTTGTCACGAAAATGTCGGCGTATCTCACCGAGGATCGTCGGCGTCGCAAAGCTCGCCAACTCACTGCCGCGATCGGCATCGAACCGGTCGATAGCCTTGATCAGGCCGATGGTGCCCACCTGGATCAGATCGTCCAGCGGCTCGCCACGGTTCGCGTAGCGGCGCGCGAGAGCCTTGACCAGCGGCATGTGGGCCAGGATGAGAGCGTCGCGGTCATTCTCACCTGGTCGACGGTTGAGCGGTGGCATACGGCTGGGCGATCCGATCATCGGGTATCAGCGCTCACCGACCGAACCGGAGGGCGCAAAGCAAGGGTGAGCGCACCGCAGGTATGCCCGCGGGCGAGGCAACTCAAACCCGAGGAGGCCCGGGCGGGGCGGACGGGATCAAGAATGTCATACGGACCTCGGTGCCACCGCCGGCGGGAGATCCGTAGGCGACGTCGTCGGTCAACGCCGCGATCAGCGGTATGCCGAGCCCGAGCCCCGGGGAGCGTTCTGTGCCGGTCAGACCACGTCCGTGATCGGTAGTCGTGATGATCATCGCGCCGTCCGTCAGCCTGCCCGCGATCTCGAAGTGCGCATCAACAGGCGCTCCGTGGACGACCGCGTTGGCGCAGGCTTCCGCAACCGCCAGCTCGACCTCTTGGATGCGCTCGGCGACCAGCCCGACACGCTCGGCAAAGCGGCGGACTGCGTGACGGGCCGCACGCGCCGACAGAGATGTTGCGGGCAACCGAAGGTTGAAAGCGGGTGCGTCGTCGATGGGGTAGGAGGTGAGAATGATCATTTCCGATCCTGAGCGCTGTTGCAAACCGACGGGGCCCCCGGAGTTTCCAGTTAGGCGTCCTGTTGCAGGTTCCCTGTGCTGCGAAGCCGAAACGCACGGCACAGAGGGCGCAGTGTTTATCCACCGCACCGGGGGGCATTCCTCGGTGGAAAGCCAACCCTGCACGAAACACCCAGGAAGGACAGCAATGAGTGAGTATCAATCCGCGAATGTGACGGAGCCATTCGGGCTGCCGGTCGTCGTTCCCGACCCGGGACCGCCGAGCGTCCCCGTGCCGGATCCGTCCCCGCCGAGCGAGCCCGGCCCGGATGTCCCGCAACCGATGCCCGAGCCAGTGCCGGGTCCGGCGGTCGTTCCCGAGCCCACCCCCGTTCCGAGTCCTCTGCCGGAGTATCCCAGCATCCCGGAACCGACCCCCGACCCGGTCCCACCCGTCACGCCACTGTGATGTCGAGGCCGTGGAGCAGTCCGCTGACGTTTATCCGAGCCGTTCTGAGGGAACCCGTGTGTTCACAACCAATCGGGAGGTCACCCATGTACATCGGCATCGGCGCGGTTCTCATCATCATCATCCTCTTGATCATCTTCCTTTGATCGACTGACCGGCGCGCGACAACCGCACTGGAATGATCGGCCCAGTCATTGCGTGGCCGGAGGCACAACGGGGATGACGATTTGGGCCAAGGACGGCCGGCTTCGAAACACCCGCCATTCTGCCCCAACCGCGAGGCGGACTGCGGCTCGCGCAAGTCCACACTCCCCAGCGTTCTTCAGGAGCTCATCGGCTCGTCGTTATCGTCTGTTGCGAACGGCACGTCGACCAAGTGCTCCGCGACGAACCAGACCTGCAGCTCGTTGGCGGGCAGCACCTGGGAGCTCAGCAGGTCGTTGGTCACGAGATCCCGGACCACATCGGCCGCTTCGGCCGTGTCCCGAGCGTTCGTGATAACCGCGGCATGTGCGTCGAGCAACCGGGTCAGCATCGCCGGGACGTCCTCCGCGCCGTCGGGCGGGCGTGGGATCGTCGTCAACTCTGCAACGTGGCGCCCATCCCCCACGGCGATCGCGCCGAGAGTCTGGATGCGCTCGGCGATGGCATCGACAAGCGCCTCCTGTGACGCGGCGTGCTTGTCCATCAACTCGTGCAGTTGCGCGAATGTCGGACCGCGCATTAGCCAGTGCGATTTCTTGTAGAGGTCGTGGAGCACGCGGGTGTCTGCCAGGATGACGTTGAGGTCACGGGCGATCCGCGTGCGATCGGAGCGGTCGAGGCCAAGTGGCAAGTCGCGAACCTGACCGAACTCCTGGACTTCGTGGCCTAGCGCGTGACGTCGCGGCTGGGTCTCACCGGGGCCGGCCGAACGTCGCCGCTTGGGACGAGCTGGTGGTGCCTTGGAAGCCATTGTCTGATTCCTCCTGGTGATCCCGTGTTTTTCAGCGTGCACCCTCGTTCATTCCCGCGAACGTCGATCTGGAAACCGGCCGCATCCCATCGAGGCGAGGCCTCTCGAACTCGTCAGCGGCGGGCGAAGGAGTTCATCTCGTGGTCACGAACTCGGCGGCTCATGTTTGACAACCGGCGAGACGGGGAATGTGGTTTTTCGCGCAGTGGACACGAGGTCTCCTGCGAGCCCGCGAATGGCGACTGCGAGAAGAAAGGACGATGAGAACCTCCGAATCGCATCCCCCCCCTTTGTGCGCTTCGTCCGAGGTCCGTCGGTCTCGCAGTCGCCAGCGGGAACTTTTCGCGCTCAGACATTCCGTGGGGACACCGGTGTGAGCGTTGACGGCAGGACCCGGGTCCAGATCAGCCTTCCGGCACGTCCTGAAAGCGTCACGGTGATACGTCAGGTGCTCAGTGGTATCGCCGAGACGGACGGGTGGACGCCCGGGTTTCTGACCGACGCCAAGATCGCGGTCAGCGAGGCCAGTACGAACGTGGTCGTGCATGCATACCGGGACGGTACCGAAGGGATGCTGACGGTCGAGATGGCAGTCAACGGGGAGCGTTTGGAGGTCCAGGTTCGCGATCAAGGTGCCGGCATCTCGCCGCGGCTCAACGATCGCAGCGCCGGCTTGGGCCTCGGTCTGCCACTGATCGCAGCGCTGACGACAGAGGTGCAGGTCAAAAGCGATACGGCGGGCGACACGGTCGTGTCGATGGTGTTCGCCGTCCCCCGAGGGGACGAGGACGCATGAGCGCGCCGAACCCGGTCACCGTCACCGTCGATGCCGGCCCCATCGCCGACGCCGTGTTGCGGCGGGTCGTGGGCGCCGTCGCGGCCCAGTCCCGCCTGCCGATCGACCGTCTCCGCGACGCGGCGCTCGTGATCGATACGATCCTCGGGACGCTGGCGTCCGACGAGATCTCGGCGCTGTTCACATCACATGAGCAGGAGATCCAGATCGCGGTCGGACCGGTATCCGCCGACGAGGCGGCGCGATTGCTGAGGCCGACGGAGTTCCCCGAGTCAGGGGCGATCCTGCACGGTCTCGGCGATCGTGTCTGGGTCGACGACGCGCGCGTGTGCGTGGTCGTCGGACGCAGCTCCGCAGGCTGACCCGACCGCAGGCCCGATCAGTCGGATGTTTCCGGCAATCGGCGTCGGGAACGGATGACGGTACCTACCTTGCATCCCGCACCTGAGGAGGACGCATGACGATGCAGCCGTACGTAACAACAACAGGAGCGACGCTTCCCGAGCTCGACCGGCTGAGAGGCATGAACGTCTACGACCTGAACGACGACAAGATCGGGTCGGTGGAGGGCGTGTATGTGAACAACGACGAGCGTACCCCCGGCGCAATCCGCTACCTGGCCGTCGAGAGCGGATGGTTCGGCACAAAGCGCCACATCATCCCGCTGGACGACGTCCAGATGACGGACAAGGGCAACGCGCTTGTCGTCCCCTACGGTCGGGACCACCTGGAGACGGCGCCGACCTACGACGACCGTGACGAGCTCCCCCCCGCCGAGGAGGAGAGGATCTACAGCCACTACGGCCGAACCGGGTACTGGCACGAGGTCGCCGCGAAGCAGACGACACCGGCGGCAACCCCCGAGATCGCTCGGGCCGAGGCGATCGACGACGCGGCGCGCCGCCGGGACGCCTCGGGACGGTTGCGCGACGACGACGCCTTGACGGTCGGAGAGCACCAGAGCACCCCATCGGCCACGCCGGAGATCGCGGAGGCGGACGTCGCCGCCGGGGTCACCGGTGAGCGGCGCGGGCACGACACCGCGGACCGCGACGTTGTGGGTGAGCCCCGCGGCGTGCGCAGGCACGACTGGTAGGTCTCGTCGGTCGGATGCTGCTGCGTGCCCCTGATCCGCACTTCGAGTGTGCATCAGGGGCACGGGCACGTGGTATGGCCCGATGTTTGGCAGAACGTCGCCCCGGGCACCCAAAGAGTGAGCCATCAACTGATTCGAGGATGCGATGAGAAGCCCATTCCAGCGGCAACCGCGTCAGACCGACACCGAATCGAGTGCCGACGCGACGGGAACCGAGACGAATGACCGGCCACGTGAATCCGACGACGACGGCGTCCGCAAGGACACCGTGTCAGACCGCGAGTCGGGCGTTCGGGAGGATCGCGGCTCACGCGCGAGCCCGTACCCCGCCGCATCGCGGTCGACCACCGACGCAGATGTCGCCCACGACCCTGATGGGAGGACTGCTCGTACCGACGATGACGTCACGGAGAGTGGGATCGTCCACGAATCCCATCCCGCTGCCGCGGGCGGCCGTGCGCTTCTCCGCACTCCCCGCATCGCGCCACTGGCCGCGGTCGGCGGCTGGGCGAGCGCATGGGGCGTCGCGATAATCGCGATCGCGTGCATGAGTGCCGCGGGCATTGCCACAGGGCTGGGTTTCGGGATCGCCGACGCAAACGGCGAGGGCGCAGACGGTGTGGCGGCGGGTACCTGGCTCGCGATCTGTGTCGTCGGCGGCTTCTTGGCGGGCGGCTACGTCGCCGCGCGTATGGCGCGCACCGCACCGATCGCCCACAGCCTGACGGCCTGGGTGTTTGCGGTCCTCGCGACGGCTGCCGACGGCGTGATTGCCGACCAGCGCAATGTGGCGGGAGTTCTGGAGCGGACGGGCCTGCCGAGCTGGAGCACCGACGTCTACTCCGGCAGTGACCTGATCGTCCCGCTCGTGCTCTTTGCCCTCGCCGCGCTCATCGGCGTGGTCATTGGAGGAACCCTCGGAGGCCTCGCGACACGCCGCGAGCGTTCTCCCATCCGCCGTATTTGATTGCTGGGCCGGGGGTTTCCGACGAGCCCGCGTGATTCACGCTCGTCGGGAGTCCGCGCCCATGCGCGGTTAGGAGGAGACGCGTAACCTGGCAATCGTGGCGGAATCGATCGCGTCGAGCTCGGTGAACCTCGACCGGAGGTCGACCAAATCGAGCAGGCGGGTGACCGCGTCGCCGGGGCGGTAGATCGCGAACGGTCGGCCCTGGTCCGTGGCGAGGCGCTCCGACTCGAGGATCGCGCGGACGCCGCTCGAGTCGACGAAGCTGACCGATCCCAGGTCCAGAATCACAGGACCGGGCCCTGCGGTAGCGACGCCGTTGACGGCGTCGACCAGTTGGGGCGCGCTCGCGAGGTCCAGCTCGCCGTCGAGGGCGATGATCGCGGCGTCATCGATCTGACCGCTCTCGATCCGGCACGTCACAGGGGCGCGGTCATCGTTCATTCAGCGGGAGTCCTCACGGTCGGGGCACCTGGAACAGTCGTGGCACAGACACGTTCCACCACGAACACTCCGTCGATGATACCCGGCCCGGCGTGATCTGGGCCGAGACTCGGGTTCAGGCGAGCGGAATCACCTGATCCAAGCCCACGATGTCGACGACGCGGCGCACCGAACCGTCGTCGGCGACACGAAGGGCCAGCCTCCGTCCGGCGTCCGCCGCGGCCCCTGCAATCTCGACGAGGGCGCGCACTCCATGCGAGTCGATGAACTCGAGCTCCCGCATGTCGATGACAAACCGCGCGTCCCGCGACTCCACCAGCGACCGGATCTGTCGCGCGAACCTGGGCGCCACCGCCATATCGAGCTCGCCCGTGACCGTGATCGTCACCTCACCAGGCGCGTCATCGATCTCGACCTGGGCCGCCGACTCTCGTCCCTGCTCCTGAGAATCACGCGGTCCTGTCACCCGTACCCTTTCGCTGAACGAAGCGTCATGTGCCACGTCGAGCCGCCGCACCTGAAGCAGGGCACCCGCGCCCCCGCCTCTGCAAACCACTCCACAAACGTGACCCTACGTGATGCCGGCGGAGAAGGGGACCGGGTCCAAGACGAGACGCAGCACAACCTCGGTCCCGTCGGAATGGCGTCGCACGTCGACTTGGTCCATCTCGTGGCGCATCATCGGAAGCCCCCAGCCACGCACGGTCGTGTGCCGGGCCGGTCGCCACAGGCCGAAATCACGGATCGCCACCGAGATCACGTCGCCGGCGATCGCGAGCTCGACCTGAATCCTGCCGATGCCGCCCCCGCCATATGCATGCTCGATCCCGTTGGCGCAGGCCTCACTGACGGCGATGACGATACGCTCAATCGTCGCCGCGCCGACACCCACGGACGAAAGCGCATCTCGGAACCGTCGGCGCATCGGGCTCAGAACCTCCGGGAGGGCCGGCTCGTCGATGCTCACGAGTACGTCCCCGCTGCGCGCAGTGAGGATCGCTACGTCATCGGTGGTGCCGGCGTCGCCGACGAACACAGAGAGCAACGCATCCGACAACCCCGCGCGATCCTCATCGCGGTGCTCGTCGACGAACCGCCGAAGGCGGTCCAGCGACGCGCCCAGGTCCTGCCCCCGACGCTCGATCAACCCGTCCGTATACATCAGAATCGCGCTCCCCGCGGGAAACAGCGCGCACCTCTCGCCATACGAGCACCCGGGACGAACGCCAAGCGGCGGTCCCCCCACGTCATCCAACAGGCGAGCCGGAGCGGATGACACGGCGATGACCGGCGGGGGGTGGCCGGCCCGCGCGTACGTCAACGTCCCGGCCTGTCTGTCCATGACGACGCACGTCGCAGTTGCGCCGAACGCCTCCGGGACGCGCGGGCTGAACCGCGATAGCGCGCCCAGCGCCTCGCCTGGCCCCTTGCCGTCCATCAGGTACGCCGCGAGGGCGCTCCGAAGCTGTCCCATCGTCGAGGCGGCGTCGGGACCGTGCCCCACGACATCGCCGAGGACCAGCGCGAGACGTCCATCCGGAAGCACCAGGGCGTCGTACCAATCACCCCCGGCGGTCGCGCCCTCACCGCTCGCGACATAGCGTGCGGCCAGATCGATGCCGTGCAGCATCGGAAGCGATCGCGGCAGCAGGCTCGACTGCAGCGTCCGGGCGATTCGGCGCTCACGCTCCTCGAGCTGCACGTTCTCGAGGGCGGTCGAGGCCATGCTCGCGAACTCGGCGAGGTCGGCCGTGTCATCGTCGTCGAAGTCCCCACTGACCTTGTCCCAGAGCTCGATCACACCCATGTTGCCGCCGCTGCGGGCGACGAGCGGGACGGCCAGCCAGCCTCGGGCCGGCCGCATCACGTGATCCTCGGGAGCAGCCAACCCGCCCTCGGCCCGCAGCTCGTCAGAATCGAGCCGCAACGGCAGGTTGATCGAGCGCACCCGTTGGCACATCTCAGCCGTGACTCCCTCCGGAGCGTCCCCATCCTGTGCCCTGGCGAGGTGACGCGGCGAGGTCGCGATCAGCGCATCCGCGCGCGAGCCGGAGGTTTCGAGTCGGATGATTGCCCGATCCGCAGCGACGATCTCGGAGGCGTGATCCGCGACGACCTGCAGGCGCTGGGCCGGAAGTCGGACCCGGTAAATCGCCTCGCTCGCCGCGTGCAGCAGTCGCGCGACCCCGAGCCGCCGCTCTGCGAGTTCGGACTTGCGACGCGCGCGACGCTCTGCCTCTGTCTGCAAGCGCACCCGCTCCATTGCCTGGCCGCCCAGATCCGCCGCGGCCAACGCCAACTCACGATCCGCATCGTCAACGCCCCCCTCCTCCGGCGCGAACCTGAAGATCAGGCCACCCTGAACCACCGCCCCCGCCATCAGCGGGATACCGACCGCGTCCACGCCGCCGTGATGGGCCGCGACGTCCCTCGAGCCATTCCCAGGGCCCTCGAACCAGAACGCACTGCCCGCAGTGAGCATGTCGACAACGGGACGAGCCAGATCCGCCAAGAACAGGCGCTGTCCCGGCCTCAATACGCCCGCGGGAGTCCCGGACACTGCGACCACCTCGGCGGCGTCATCGGCAAGGACCACCTTCGCGCCCGTCGTCGCAGCCAGGGCGCGGCATGCAACGTCGACGGTCAACTCGCCGATCTCCGTCAAGGACGTCGCCTGCCCGATCCTCGCAGACAGGCGCTGCAGCTGCTCCAGCCGATTCCGCGTCGCGATCTCGGCCTCATGGATGAGGGCGTTGTCCAACGCCAACCCCGCCCGGCGCGCCACCTCCAACGACAGCTGCAAGTCGGCATGCGTCAAGCGCCGCCCCGACACGGAGGTTTGGATCGTGAGCACGCCCAATGTTCGTCCCCGCGCCGCCAGGGGCACGGCCATATAGGAACGGGCATCCAGTGCAGCGAGCGCCCGACGACTATCGCCATCCGGTGTCCACGCTGCACGATGCGCGTCGGTGACGTCTTCGATCAACTCCGCGCGGCCGGTCTGGATCACGTGCTCCGGCCCGGCGGCCCAGTGCGGCGGCGCACCGCGGTAGAGCTCCCAGGCGACGCGCTCCAGTTCGGCATCGACGTGGGAGACGGCGACCAGCTGGGATGGCTCACCGTCCCGGCACAGGCGCACGGTGGCAAGGTCGCCCAGGCGCGGCACCACCTGCTTCGTCAACTCGTTCAGGCGGCCTTCAAGGCTGATCGGCGTGTCCAGCGCAAAGCTGACCGCCGCCAGAAGGCTGTTCGCGGCCGCCTCATCCGCGGCGCGCATGCGCATCTGCACCCGCTCGGTTACGTCGAGCCCGAGGATCACCAATGACTCCACCCCGCCATCGGCGCCGCGCACCGGTTGGGCCGTGTACTCCAGCCACGTCTCGCGTGCTGTCCCGTCAACGTCGCTGACGACGCCGACGAGCTTCTCACCGCTGCGGAAGGTTTCACCGGACTCCAGGAC
>JBKKDD010000229.1:0-3894 GCA_046708705.1 Miltoncostaeaceae bacterium
CCTCCGCTGACCGAGGTCCGTCCCGCACACCCGGCCAGCCCATTTCGCCACGATCCGCGCTGCACGGTTGTCGCGCACGGCAGGCACGTCACATCTCAAACGTGTCGCATCGTGCCGACTGCTCGTCCCCAAGAGGTACTCGCCCAGCGTCAGCGGCGGGCGACCGGGGCCAGATCCGTTCCGAACCCCGCGTCCTCGGCCGTGGCGACCTCCACGCGATTGCGTCCCCGCTGCTTGGCGCGGTACAGCGCGGCGTCGGCGCCGGCGAGCGCTTCGTCGATGCTCGAGCCCGCAGGCCAGTCAGCGACGCCGATGCTGACCGTCACGTGGCCCGAGGTGGCCAGGCGTTGCCGCATCTCCTCCAGAAACGGCAGGGCGGTTGCCGCATCGCGGTGGGGCAGGATGAGCCCGAACTCCTCGCCGCCCAGCCGGGCCGCGAGACCGTTGCCATCGACGAGCTCGTGCAGCACCGCGCCGTAGCGCCGCAACTCGGCGTCGCCGGCCGCATGGCCCTTGGTGTCGTTGACACGCTTGAACTCGTCCAGATCCAGAACGGCGACGGTGGCGCCGCTCTTCGTGCCCGCCGCCAGCTCCTTCGCACGGGCGAAGAACGCCCGGCGGTTCGCAAGCTGGGTCAGCTCGTCGGTGGTCGCCAGGACGACCAGGCGGGCTTCGGCCTGAACGCGTCGCCGCACCTCCTCATGGAGCTGGATCGAGCGGCCTTGCAGTACCCGGATCACGCGCATGAGCATCGTGAACACCGGCGGCGCGAACATGAGCGGGGCGATGACCGGCAGGCCGTACGCCATGAGCATCCCCTTGCCCGTCGGCACCATGTCAAAGACGACGTAGGCCAGGCTGCACAGCCCCAGCGACGCGGCGGCGCTCGCGAGCGTCAAACCCAGGATGAACCGGCGACGTCGGCCGGACGGCTCGGCGCGTGAGAGGGCCCAACGCTCGATTCGACGGCCTCGTGCATTTCGCCCCATATCCACAGGTATCGACACGAGCAGCTCCGACCTTGATTGCCCGCGCGGACCTGCCCCGGTGATCCAAACGCCTTCGAACTTCGTTGTGATCCTCATAACCACCAAGATGGAGGAGTTCAGCAATGAAGCGGATGAGAGCAGGTTTGTTGGCGACGATGGTCGCAGCGGCGACGGTCGTCGCCGGGTGCGGCGGCGATGATACGGCGAGCACGACCTCGCCTGCGGCCGCCGATGGCCCCAAGGTGTCGTTTGTGTCACCGATGCCCGACGCCGAGGTCGACGGCACGGTGATGGCCCAGGTCCAGATCGACGGGTTCACGCTCGCGCCGGACAAGGTCGGGATGTCGGCAGTCGCCGGCGAGGGTCATATCCACTTCGCGATGGACGGGGGCAAGTACGACTTCCCCAAGTACTCGGGCGCCAACGGTGATCTCGCCGTCAAGCTGAACGTCGATGGCAAGTACTCGCCCAGCGTCACCCCGAACATCACGTACACGAACCTGCCGGCAGGCGAGCACACGCTCAAGGTCTACCTGGCCGACAACCTGCACACCGACACCGGTGTCGCGGCCGAGACGACCTTCACGGTCAAGGAGTCGCCCGTCAGCTTCACGAGCCCGGAGCCGGGCGCGACCGTCACGGGCGCGGTCAACGCCAAGGTCGACCTCAAGGACTTCATGATCAACGCCGACGCCGTGGGCAAGGCGGCCATGATGGGCGAGGGGCACCTGCACTTCGAGATGGACGGCGGCAAGTTCGATCTGCCCAAGTACTCGGGCGCCAATGGCGAGCTCGCGGTCACGCTCGGCACCCAGGGCAAGTACTCGCCCAGCGTCGCGCCGGAGATCACGTACACGAACCTGCCCAAGGGTGAGCACACGCTGAAGGTCTACCTGGCCAACAACGACCACTCCGAAGCCGGGCCGGTCGCCGAGACGACCTTCATGGTCAAGTGATGCGGGTCGTCGCACTGGCCGCCGTCCTCGGGTCGGCGATCATCGCGGCGGGGTGCGGGGGGGCGTCAGCAGGCGTCTCCCCGTCCGAGTCGACCACGCCGGCCGAGCGGACGATCGTGATGGGTGACTTCTCATACACCCCGGCATCCGTGAAGGTGCGCGTCGGCCAGCCTGTCACCTTCGTCAATCGCGGCAACATCGATCACACAGTCGCCGACACCGACGCCGCCGGCGAGATCCGCTCCGCGCTGATCACGCCCCGGCCGATCGCGCCGCAGGAGAGCCAGGTGGTCGTGTTCGATGCTCCCGGGACGATCAACTACATCTGCACGTACCACCCGACCCTGATGACGGGCACCATTACCGTGAGCAAGTAGCGGTCGCCGGGCCAACCGGCCCGCTCGGGTAGGCTGCCTGGTGGACGACAAGCGATCACCAGGAGACGCATGAGTACCCAAGCCGACCCGTTTGGCGCGCGCGACACCCTCGAATCCGGCGGGAAGTCACACACGATCTGGCGGCTCGACGCCGTCGGGGCGACCGACCTGGACCGGATGCCCTACACGATCAAGGTCCTGCTCGAGAACGTCCTGCGCAACTGCGGGAGTGAGTTCGTGACCATCAACGACGTGCGCGCGCTCGCCTCCTGGGCGCCCGGCTCCGGCGCGACGATCGAGGTGCCGTACATGCCCGCGCGGGTGGTCCTGCAGGACTTCACCGGGGTGCCGTGCGTCGTGGACCTGGCCGTCATGCGCGACGCGATGGTGGCCCTGGGCGGCGATCCGTCCAAGATCAACCCGCTGGTCCCGGTCGACCTGGTGATTGACCACTCCGTCCAGGTGGATCGCTTCGGCACCGCCCAGGCCTTTGAGCAGAACGTCGAGCTGGAGTACGAGCGCAACGCCGAGCGCTACGCGGTATTCCGCTGGGCGCAGCAGGCGTTTCGCAACTTCCGGGTCGTTCCGCCCGGCACCGGCATTGTGCATCAGGTAAACCTGGAGTACCTGGCCGGCGTGGTCATCGCGCGCGAGGTCGACGGCGAGCTCGCGGCGTTCCCCGACACGCTTGTCGGTACCGACTCCCACACGACCATGATCAACGGCGTCGGCGTGCTCGGGTTCGGCGTCGGCGGCATCGAGGCCGAGGCCGTCATGCTGGGCCAGCCCCTGTCGCTGCCTACCCCGGTCGTCGTCGGCGTCGAACTGACCGGCAAGCTGGGCTCGGGCGCCACCGCCACCGACCTGGTGCTGACCGTGACCGAGATGCTGCGCGCACACGGGGTCGTCGGCAAGTTCGTGGAGTTCCACGGCGCCGGCCTGTCGGCGCTGCCGCTGGCCGACCGCGCGACGATCGCGAACATGGCGCCCGAGTACGGCGCGACCGCGGGCATGTTCCCAGTGGACGAGGAGACCCTGCGCTACCTGGAGCTGACCGGCCGTCCCCGCGAGCTCATCGACCTGGTCGAGGCCTACGCCAAGGTGCAGGGCATGTTCCGCACGGACGACACGCCCGCCCCGCGCTTCGACGAGGAGCTTGCGCTCGACCTGGGCGACGTCGCGCCCAGCATGGCCGGTCCGCGCCGACCGCAAGACCGGGTCGTGCTGCCCGCAGTCGGCCAGGAGTTCCGCGATCACTACGCCGAGGGCCTGGTCGCCAACGGCGCGGGTCCGCACTACCCGATGGTCGAGGTGACCGATCAGGGCCGGACATTTCCGCTGGGCTCGGGCTCAGTCGCGATCGCGGCGATCACGAGCTGCACCAACACCAGCAACCCGTCGGTGATGATCGGCGCGGGCCTGCTCGCCAAGAAGGCCGTGGAGCGCGGGCTGACTACGCCGCCCCACGTCAAGACCAGCTTCGCTCCCGGCAGCCGCGCGGTCACGAGCTACATCGAGAACGCCGGTCTGACCGACGCGCTCGACGCGCTCGGCTTCAACCTGGTGGGCTAC
>JBKKDD010000230.1:0-14645 GCA_046708705.1 Miltoncostaeaceae bacterium
ACCGTCACCGCCGGGAACGGCGACGGCACGTTCGCGCGCCCCCTCCGGCTGCCCGCGGGCCTGAATCCCACCGGGGTCGCCGTCGCCGACGTGGACCGCGACGGCCACCTGGACGTGCTCGTCGCCAACCAGCTCTCCAACGAGATCACGCTGCAGCGCGGCATCGGCGGCGGGCGCTTCGTCACTGGGCGCCGGTCGCTGACCAGCAACACCCCGAGCGACCTGGCGGTCGGCGACTGGAACGCCGACGGCGTGTTGGACGTCGCGACGGCCAACGCCGGCTCCAACGACGTGTCGGTGCTGGAGGGCAACGGCCGTGCAGGCTTTCGCCCCGCGCGGCAGTTCGCCGCCGGGCGCGCGCCGGCGAGCGTGGTCTCGGCCGACGCGACCGGTGACGGCGTCGCCGACCTCGTCGTCGCCAACGCCGCGGGCGCGAGCATCACGATCCTGACCCCCCGTCGGTACCGCTCACCGGGCACGGCGAAGCGCCGCGTCCGCTGCCCGCCCTCGCGCCTGCGCGCCATCTCGGAAGTCGAGACCCGGTGCGTGACGCTCACCATGACCCCGGCCCAGGTCACCGAGATCCTGGGCCGACCGCGCGGAGCCCGCGTGATCGAGGGCGGCGCGTCCTGGCGATGGCATTACGACCGGCTGCTCGTGACGTTCAGCCGCGCGCTCAGCGCGGTCACATCGATACGCACTCTCGTTGCCGGCGCCCGCACCCAGAACGGACTCGCGGTGGGCATGTACGTCGGCGACCTGGAGCGCCGCCGCGAGATCGACCCCGACGTCTGCACGCGCGACGGGGCCGCACAGACCTGCTTGACCTCGACGCTCTTCACCACGGTCGGCTACCACGCAGTGCGCGGGCGGATCGTCTGGATCCAGATCAACCTGGCGCTGGACCTGCTCGCGGAGACCCCGGCGGCGGCCGGGTTACTCCACCCGCTCGGCGCGGGCGCTGTAGCCACGCCGGGTGACGAGGTCCGCGGCGCGTTCGGCGACGGGCTGGCCTGTGACGACGACGCTGAGCTCGCCCTCCTCCTCCCCCGCGCCGCTTCGCAGCGACAGGTCCTCGATGTTGATGTGGGCATGGCCCAGGATCGTCGCGACGTCGGAGATCACGCCCGGGCGGTTTGGCATCGCGACGACCAGGCGCCACGGCTCGGACAGGACCTCCGGCTCGGCCTCGCGCAGGCGCGCGCGACCGTCGGCGGCGGCGTCCATGAACCCCTCGAGCCATTCCCGGTCGCCGGACGCGAGCGCCGCGGCGACCTCGCCCAGACGCTCGGTCTGCTCACCGATCGCGCGGATGACCGCGTCGCGGTTGGCCAGCAGGATGTCCGCCCACAGCGGGGGGTTGGCGCCCGCCACCCGGGTCAGGTCCGTGAACGACGGCCCTGCCGAGCGGAGCGCCTCGCGCCCCTGCGGCGCGGTCGCCGCCGCCTGGTGGATGAGGGCGGACGCGATCACATGCGGCAGGTGCGAGACCAGCGCCATCAGGCGGTCGTGCACGTCGGCGTCGATCGCAGAGGGACGCGCGCCGGTGGCCGCCACGATGGTGTGCAGGCGCTCGAAGAGCTCCGGGCGGGCCTCGGCGGCAGGCGTCAGGAAGTAGGTCGCGCCGGCAAACAGATCCTCGCGCGCGTGCGCGACACCGCCGCGTTCCGAGCCGCAGACGGGGTGTCCGCCGATGAATCGCTCGCGCTCGCTCGCCGACAGCGCGCCCAGCACCCCGCTCTTGGATGAGCCGACGTCGCTGACCACGCAGTCCTGCGCGCTGACGGCGAGGGCCTGACGCGCGAGGCCTGCGATCAGGCCGACCGGCGTCGCCACGAACACGGCGGCCGCCCCGTCCACGGCCTCCCCCGCCGTCGCGGCGCCGTGCGTGATCGCGCCCCGCGCCAAGCCGGCGCGCACGGCGGCCGGGTCCGGATCGAAGCCGCGGATGTCCGCCACGCCCGCGCGGGCGCGCAGCGCGAGCCCCAACGAGCCGCCCATCATCCCCACCCCGATGATCGCGACGGGGCCCACCGACCGGCCGCTAATCGTCGTGCGGGGCGACGGCCACGGGAACGGCGTGCGGCCCCTCCATCACCATCCCCATCAGGTCGATGAACCGGCGTACGTCGGCCACCCAGGCGACGAAGCGATCGGCGTGCAGCGCCTGCGGCCCGTCGCACAGCGCGTGCTCGGGCGACGGGTGGACCTCGACGATCAGGCCGTCGGCACCGGCCACCACCGCGGCGCGCGCCATCGGCAGGATCAGGTCGCGCTTGCCCGCCGCGTGTGACGGATCCACGATCACCGGCAGGCTGGTCAGGCCCTTGGCCACCGGCACGGCCGAGATGTCGAGCGTGGAGCGCGTCGCGGTCTCGAACGTGCGGATGCCACGCTCGCACAGGATGATCTGGTCGTTGCCCTCCTTGGCGATGTACTCGGCCGACAGCAGCCACTCCTCGATCGTGTTGGAGAGGCCGCGCTTGAGCAGCACCGGGCGGCCGGACTTGCCGACCTCCTGCAACAGGTCGAAGTTCTGCATGTTGCGGGCTCCGAGCTGGATGACGTCGGCGACCTCCAGCACGTCGTCCAGTTGCCGGATGTCCATGCACTCGGTCACGATCGGCAGCCCGGTCTCGGCGCGGGCCTCGGCCAGGATCGCGAGCGCCGGTTTGCCGAGACCCTGGAACGTGTACGGCGAGGTGCGCGGCTTGTAGGCCCCGCCGCGCAGGAACGTCGCGCCCGCCGCGGCGCACGCGCGGGCGGTCTCCATCGTCTGGTCGCGGGTCTCCACGGTGCAGGGGCCCGCGATCAGGCCGAAGTGTCCGCCGCCGATCAGGCGGCCCCCGATGTCGAGCACGCGGTCGTCGCGGTGAAACTCGCGCGACACCAGCTTGAACGGCTTGAGAATGGGCACGACCTTCTCGACGCCGGGCTCCCCCTCCAGCGCCATGGACGCGACCAGCTCGCGGTCGTCGCCGATCGCGCCGATCACGGTCATGAACTCGCCGCGCACCACATGCGCGCGTGCGCCCGCATCCTCGATGCGCTCGACGATATGGGCGATCTGCTCCTGGGACGCGGAGTCCTGCATCACGATCATCATGAGGAGAGCCCTTCGACGTGGCCGGCGAGGGCCCCTGCACGGCTGTCGGCCAACGCCGCCAGGAACGCGTCGTTCTCGGCGGGCGCGCCGATCGTGACGCGCAGCCGGCCCGGCACGCCGAGCGCCGCGCCGTCGCGGACGATCACGCCGCGGCGAAGCAGGTCCTCGTGCAGCGTCCCCGACTCGGCGGGATGGGCGTCGATCAGGACGAAGTTGGTGCGGCTGGGCAGGTGGGCCACCCCCATCGCGTCGAGCGCCGTGGCGATGCGCTCGCGCTCCGACAGCGTCTGGGCGACGCGGGCGGCGAGCGGCGAGGGGTGGCGCAGGCTCTCCAGCGCGGCGGCCTGGGCCAGCGCGTTGACGTTGAAGGGTTGTCGAACCTTCTCGATCGCCTCGATCCAGCCGGCGCCGCCCACGCCGTAGCCAACGCGCAGGCCGCACAGCCCGTACGCCTTGCTGAACGTCCGCGTGACCAGCAGGTTGCCGCGGCTGCGGGCCATTGACATCACCCGGCTCGCGTCGATCGCGTCGACGAAGTCGAAGTAGGCCTCGTCCACCAGGATCGCCAGGTCGTCGGGCAGCAGCCGCACGAAGCGCTCGATCGCGTCGGCGTCGCGGTAGACGCCGGTCGGGTTGTTGGGGTTGCAGATGACGACCAGGCGCGTGCGCTCGTCGACCATGGCGGCCATGGCCTCCAGGTCGTGCCCACCATCGTCGGCCAGCGCCACTGCGATGGCACCGGCCCCGGCCGCGGCCGCCAAGTGCGGGTAGATCGCAAACGACGGGTCGGCATGGACGATCGTGGTTCCGGGGTCGAGCAGCGCCTGACCGGCCAGCAGGATGAGCTCGCACGAGCCGTTGCCCATAACCACCTGCTCGACGTCGACGCCGTGACGCTCGGCCAGGGCGGCGCGCAGGCGGCGGGCGTAGGCGTCCGGGTAGCGGTTGAGACCGCCGAGCCCCGCCCGCAGCATCTCCTGCACCTCGGGCAGCGGCGGGAACGGGCTCTCGTTGGACGCGAGCTTGACGGCCTCTTGCAGGCCGTAGCGCGCCAGGACCTCCGCGGTGGTCAGCCCGGGCTCGTACATGGGGATCGCCGTCAGGCGCGGTGAGACGCGAATCGACATGAACCGGGGATTGTAGCCGGGGCGGCGACGGGTCCCGGAATTGGCGCCCTCCCGGCGGGCGAGCGATGCCGCGGGACCAGGCGGCTACTCGGGCAGATCGAGGCGCAGTTGGCGGGCGTCGCGGAGGTAGGCGTGGCGGATAGGGCGGTCCGGGGGGGCGTAGCAGTGAATCATCACCCGGATGCACCGGGGCATCGAGCCGACCACGGGGATCTCCTGGCTGCACAGGAGCGGCACGTTGGCCAGGCCGATCTCCCTGGCGGCGACGGCGGGGAAATCCGAGATCAGGTCGTGGGTGACCGTGAAGATGATCGAGACGAGATCGTCGTGGTGGAGGCCGTTGCGCTCGAGGATCGCCTGCAGCAGCTCGGCCGTGCCGGTGCGGATCTCCTCGCTCGTGTCGGCGGGGACCGTGATCGCGCCGCGAACCGCCCGCAGGATCGGCGCGTTCATCGCTCCAGCTCCACCAGGCGCCCGAGCCGCCGAAGCTCCTCGGCGCTCAGCAGGCGGTGCTCGCCCAGCTCGAGCTTGCCGGCGCTGAGGCCCGCATAGCGCGAGCGAAACAGCCGCATCGCGGGGTGCCCCACCGCGTCGCACATCCGACGGATCTGGCGGTTGCGCCCCTCGGTGATCTGGATGCGAAGCCAAGTGCCGCCGGGGTGCAGCCGCTCCATCTTCTCGACCCGGGCAGGGTGGGTGATCCCGTCCTCCAGCTCGACGCCACGGCGAAGCAGCCGGATGCTCTCGGCGGAGATCTTCCCCTCGACCAGCGCGTCGTACACCTTCGGCACCTCGAAACGGGGGTGCATCAGGCGGTGGGCCAGCTCGCCGTCGTTGGTGATCAGGAGCACGCCACTCGTGTTGAGGTCGAGCCGTCCGACCGGGTACAGGCGGAGGTCGGTGGGCATGCCCTCGAGCACGGTCGGGCGCCCCTGTGGGTCGCTGACCGTCGCGACCGTGCCCACGCGCTTGTTGAGCAGGTAGGTCCGGGTCTCCTCGGCCACGACCGCGGCGCCGTCGACCGCGAGCGCGTCGGCGTCCGACACGTCCTGACCGATGGTGGCCACCACGCCGTTGATCGTGACCCTGCCCTCCTCGACCATGCGCTCGGCGGCACGGCGGCTGGCCACACCCGCGAGCGCGAGCGCGCGCTGGACCCTCATTCGCCGTCCTGGGCCGGGGACGGGGGCGGCACCTCGCGCAGGCCGACCGCGGTCGGAGACAGATGACCGGCCTCGATCAGACGTGCCTTGAGCTCCTCGGCCTGCGGCCCTGAGAGCTCGAACCGCTCGATCGGCGGCAGGTCGCCGGCGTCGCGCAGGCCGAACCGCTCCTGAAACGCCCGCGTCGTGCGGTAGCGCATGGCACCGGTGGCGGCGACGCGGCCGGCCTCCTCGAGCAGACCCCGCTCCACCAGGTTGGCGACCGTGGAGTCCACGGCCACGCCGCGCAGGCGGCCGATGTCGGGGCGGCTGACCGGCTCCAGGTAGGCCACGACCGCCAGCGTCTCGAGCGCGGCGGGCGACAGGCGATCCTCGGGCGGGCGCCGACGCAGCCGGTCGCAGACGTCCTCCAGGTCGGCGCGCGTGCGCAGGGTGAATCCCCCGGCGATCTCGGCGACCTCGAGCCCCCCACCGTCAGAGTGGCGCTCGACGAGCTCGGCGATCGCCGCCCGCGTCGCGTCCCGATCGGCCTCGACCAGGTCGGCGAGGACGTCCACGGCCAGAGGCTCCGGGCTCAGGAACAACAGCGCCTCGATCCGTCGCGCGGTCTCGGTCACCGGCGCGCGATCGTGATGTCGCCGAACGGCAGGTCCTGGCTCAACCGCACCTCACCGCGGCGGGCGAGCTCCAGCGCTGCGACCAGGGTCAGCGCCTCCTCCAGCGGGGTCCGACCCTCCATGACGCGGTCGAAGCTGACCTCGCGGCCGGTCGCCAGCGCGTCGCGCAGGCGGCCCAGGAGCTGCGGCATGCTGAGCCGCGCCTGCCCCATGTGCGCGAGCGACGGCTCGGGCCACGCGTGGAGCCTGCGCTGCAACGCCTCCACCAGGTCGTTCGGGTCGCCTGCGACCGGCGGCGGCCCCGACCCCGGCTCCAAGGGCACGCGGCGGGAGCGCGCCCCGGCGGTGGCCTCGGCCCGCTCGGCCAGCCACCCCGCGGCGGCCTGGAACGGCGCGTAGGCGATCAGCCGCGCGACCAGGCGCTCCCGCGCCTCGGCGGCGTCGACGTCCGGCTCGTCCTCCTCGGGCTCGCCCAGCAGCCTGCGCGCCTTGAGCTCGGCCATGGCCGCCAGCACCACCACCAGCTCACTCGTGGTCGCGGCGTCCCAGCGCTCCCCGGCGTGCTCGCCCAGGGCCGCCTGGATCAGCTCGGCCAGCGGCAGCTCGAAGAGGTCGACCTCCTCGCGGATGACGAGCGTGAGCAGCAGATCGAACGGTCCCTGGAAGAGATCCAGCTCGACGTCCTGCCGAAGGGGGTCTGCCACCGCCATGCCCCGCGAGGATACCGGCGTGGTCGGAGTGTGTCTCACGCTCCCAGCAGCCCGAGCGCCGACCGCACCGACGCCATGGTCGCGACCGCGATCTCGCGGGCCCGGTCGGCCGACGCGCTCAGCCCGCGCAGGACCTCGCCGGGGTCGTCGACCAGCTCGGCATGCCGCGCCTGGATCGGCTCCAGGAAGGCCACCGTCGCGTCCAGCACGTCCTTCTTGAACGCGCCGTACTGGCTGCCGGCGTAGCGCTCCTCCAGAGCCGGCAGCGTCGTGTCGGTGACGGCGGCCAAGATCTCGAGCAGCGCGGTCACCCCGGGCTTCGCGTCGTCCGCACGCACCTCGGCGCCCGAGTCGGTGACCGCCCCCATGATCTTCTTCTTGAGCCGCGACGGCGGGTCGGAGAGCCAGATCGTGCCGAGCTCGGTCCCGCCGCTCTTGGACATCTTGCTCGTCGGCTCCTGAAGGTCCATGATGCGCGCCCCCACCCGCGGGATCGACGCCTGCGGCACGACGAACGTGTCGCCGTAGCGGCCGTTGAACCGGATCGCGATGTCGCGCATCAGCTCGAGGTGCTGGCGCTGGTCGTCGCCGACCGGAACGCGGTGCGCGTTGTAGAGCAGCACGTCGGCGGCCTGCAGCACCGGGTAGCCGAAGAGCCCCACGCTGACCGACTCCTGCCCGCCCGACTTCTCCTTGAACTGCGTCATGCGCCGGACCTCACCGAACGTGGCGATGCAGTTGAGCATCCACGCGAGCTCGGTGTGCTCGCGCACGTGGCTCTGTACGAACAGGATGCTGCGCTCGGGGTCGATGCCCACGGCCATCAGCAGTGTCGCCATGGCCAGGCTGGTGTCGCGCAGCTCGGCCGGCTCGTACGGCACGGTGATCGAGTGCAGGTCGACCACGCAGTACAGGCACTCGTGCGTCTCCTGGTCGGCCACCCAGTGACGGAAGGCTCCCAGGAGGTTCCCGAGGTGCGGCGTCCCCGTCGGCTGCACACCTGAGAAGACCCGTTCGCGCGCGGCTGCCATCGGCGCGCGATCATAGCGACCGGCGGCGGCGTACTCGGGTGATCTCCCTACACTGCCGGGGCGATGTCGAGCGACGAGTTCCCCGCACACGCCTCCGTGCGCCCGCCCACACCCGAACGCGAGCCGCGGCTGCGGCTCATGACGCCGATCCTGATCGTGCTGGCGGCGCTCGTCGCGAGCGTGGTCGCGTTCGGGGTGCTGAGCGCCGGGGGGCTGTCCGACGATTCCGCCGGCGCGATCGCCGCGTTCGTCGGCAGCCTCGGGATCCTTGGGTTCGGCCTGATCGCCAGGCACCGCCTGCCCGCCCACGAGCGGCGCCAGGTCACGAGCCGCCGCTGGTCGCTGCCCGCGGCGCTCGGGATCGGGCTGGCCCTCGGCGTCGGAGCCCGACTCGTCATCGGGATCATCGTGAGCATTGGCCAGGCGGTCGACCCGAGCGTCTGCCGCAAGCTGCTCGAGCTGGACGACGACCTGGTGCCGCCTGCCCTGTGGCACAAGGTGCTGCTGACGCTGGCGCTCGTGGTGCTGGCGCCGCTCGGCGAGGAGCTCGTGTTCCGCGGCCTGTTTCTGCGGGGCCTTGCCCGCCGCATGTCGTTCCCCCTGGCCGCGGTCGTCTCCGGCGTGGTGTTCAGCGTGGCCCACCCCCAATACTGGACGCTGTGGCCGCTCCTGATCGGCATCTCGCTGTTCGGAACGGTCGCCGCATTCGTCTACCGGACCATGGGCTACCCCGCCAACGTGATGATGCACGCGGTCTTCAACGGCGTCGCTGCCGTGTTCCTGTTCGCCGACTTCGGCCTCGCCCAGGGAGACGTCACGTGCGAGTGACACGGGTGCGGGCGGCCACAGCGGCGCTCGCGGCGCTCGTCGCCCTGGTCGGGCTGGCGACCGCCTCGAGCGCGCTCGGCGTGACCGGCCGGACCGGCGTCCCAGCAGACAATCCCCCCAAGGAGATCGCGGCCATCCGCGCCGCCGGGCTCGTGTGTCGCGGCGACTCGACCAACTTCCGGGCCTGGTGGGGCGAGACCCCGGGCGCCCCCGGCGCCCTGACCGCCGCCGACGCCAGCTGCGCAACGGTCCCGCCCGTGGTGCTCGAGACGCTGGGCGCGGCCGAGGCGATCCGTCAGGCGTCGAACGCCGCCGGGTTCCCGCCGATCGTGGGCGACCGGGCGCTCGTGTTCTCCCGCGACCGGGCGTGGTACCGGCGCACCGCCCGCCTGAGCCCCGCCCGCCGGGCGATCGCGCTCACCAAGCTTACGCCCACCAACCGCGGGCGCCTGCTCGCCGGGTTGCGTCCCGCCGAGCGCACCATCGTCCTGAAGCGCCTTCGCCGCGCGCTCGTCACACGGCTGAAGCGCGACATCGCGCGGGCCGAGGCGGGCCGGCCGAGTGACTTCGTCGGCGGCAACCGCCGCGTCGACATCATGTTCGACGCCACCGGCGCGACCGGCAGGGTCAACGCGACGGTTGCCGGGGTGGCCCCCTGCAGCCAGTCGGTGGCGCCCTCGGGTCGACGGACGTTCTTCTCGGGCACGTTCATCCTGTTCGCGCCCGACGCGGTCGTGCCACGCGCGACGCTCGCGCACGAGCTCTTTCACACCGTGCAGTGCATCCTGGGTGTGGGCGGGGGGACGTCGATGTTGCTGGGCGAGGGCACGGCCGAATGGCACGCCGCGACGTTCGAGCCCGGCGCGTTCGCGGGCGCGGAGATCCAGCAGGGCGCCACGACCTCGGTCACCGGGGGGGCGGCGCGGGCGATCTCGTTCTGCAACGACTTCGACCCGACCGACGTCGCCGGCCTGAGCGGCTACCGCTCGTTTGGTGTCTGGTCGGCGTTGGAGCTGGCGGCGCCGGGGACCGTGCTGGGGATGCTGACCGCAAGCATCACCACGCCGTTCACCACGCCGCAAGCGGTCATCGCCCACGTCGGCGACGCCCGCTGGTCAGATGCGCTCATGGTCGCGGCACGCGAGATCTGCGGCAACGTCAGGACCCCGACGGGACAGACCGTCTTCCCCGCCGGCATCCGCGCGTTCCTCGGGGCCGGGCCCGAACCCGCAGCCGCTCCCGCCGCGCCCGTGTCGGTGCCCCTCGCTCCGGGCGGCGTCAGGTCGCTGCGCGTCGACTGGAGAACCGTCGACCCCGCGACCACGAGCGTCACCATCCAGATCGCCGCCACCGGCGTCGATCCCGCCGCGGTCGCCGCGCGGACGTTCGTGCAGATCGCAGGGGCGCTGGTCGCGGCGACGGCCGACGCGAGTGGCGCCACCGTCGTCGTGCCCGCCGCGCAGCTCGCCGCCGGTGGCGGCGTCGTGACCCTCGCGAACCCCTCCAGTGTCGCTCCCACGTCGATCACTCTGAGCGTGACGCCCGCGGTGTAGCCCGCCTGCGGGTCAGCCGACCCGCGCCTGCGGCGTGCCGGCGCGGACCTGGGCGAGGATCCCCACGAGTTGCGTCGCGTCCTCCTCTCCGAGCGAGGCGAACGCCCCGAACCCGATGTCCCCGAGGGCGTGCGACGCCCGGTCGACCAGCGCACGGCCGGAGTCGGTGATGCAGACCAGCGACACGCGCCCGTCCGCCGCATCGGCGGCCCGCTCGACCAGACCCGCCTCCTCCAGCCGGTCGACCAGGTAGGTCACGCTCGAGCCGTGGACCATCAGCAGATCGCGCAGGCGCATCGTCGGCAGCCGGCCCGCGCGCGTGAACGACAGCAGCAGCAGCACCTCGTAGCGCGAGAGGTTGAGGCCGAACGGCCGCAACACCGACTCGATCGAGCGGACGGCCACGCTGTAGGCCCGGATCAGCGACACCAATCCGGAGAAGCCCTGCGTGCCGGGGTAGCGCTCGGCCCAGTGGCGTGCGGCCTCGGTGACCGGATCGCGTGGTGTCGCATGCTCGTCGTGCTGCACCGGGTGCCCTCCGGGGTTGACAGATGCTCGGGTTTCCGAATACTATCGTGCCGTTGCTCGGAAATCCGAATAACCGTGTTACCTTCCCGCGCAGTCAAGGACTCACCTGATGGCCACAGACGCGATTCCCGGTCGAGCCGCCGCCGCGACCGCCCCCGCAACCAGCCTGTCGGGAGTGCCCGTGCCCGCGGTGGTGACCGAACCGCCGCCGGTGTCGCCGCCCCCGCCCGGCGAGTACCCGTACACCCGCGGTCTCTTTCCCGAGATGTACCGTTCCCGGCTGTGGACGATGCGGATGTTCGCGGGGTTCGGCTCGCCCGAGGACACCAATGCACGCTTCCGCATGCTGCTGGACCAGGGCCAGACCGGACTGTCGACCGCGTTCGACATGCCGACGCTGATGGGATATGACCCCGATCACGTGCTGTCGCTCGGCGAGGTGGGTCGCGAGGGCGTGTCGGTCGCCCACCTGGGCGACATGCGCCGCCTGTTCGACGGCATCGACCTGGGCGCGGTCTCGACCTCGATGACGATCTCGGGACCGGCGCCCGTGGCCCTGGCGATCTTCATCGCGGCCGCCGAGGAATCCGGTGTCGCGCGCGCCGACCTGCGCGGCACGCTGCAGACGGACATCCTCAAGGAGTTCATCGCGCAGAAGGAGTGGATCGTCCCGGAGCGGCCCGGCATGCGCCTTGTGGGCGACCTGATCGCGTTCTGCACCGACGAGATGCCGCTGTGGCACCCGATCTCCGTGTCGGGGTACCACATCCGCGAGGCCGGGGCCACCGCCGCCCAGGAGCTCGCGTTCACGCTCGCCGACGGCATCGCCTACGTGCAGGAGCTCGTCGACCGCGGGCTCGACCCCGACACGTTCCTCCCCCGCTTCTCGTTCTTCTTCAACTGCCACATCGACCTGTTCGAGGAGATCGCCAAGATCCGGGCGGCCCGTCGGCTGTGGGCGATGACGATGCGCGAGCGCTTCGGCGCGAGGGACCCCAGGTCGCTGCAACTTCGCACCCACTGCCAGACCTCGGGCGTGTCCCTGACCGCGCAACAGCCCCTCGTCAACATCGCGCGCACCGCGATCGAGGCGCTCGCCGGCGTGCTGGCCGGGACGCAGTCGCTCCACACGAACTCCTACGACGAGACGCTGGCGCTGCCGACCGAGCAGGCCGCGTCGATCGCGCTTCGCACCCAGCAGGTCCTGGCATACGAGACGGGCGCCGCCAGCGTGGCCGACCCACTTGGCGGATCGTGGTTCGTCGAGCGCCTGACCGACGAGATCGAGTCCCAGGCACGGGAGTACATCGACCAGATCGACGCGCGCGGCGGCATGGTCGCCGCGGTCGAGCAGGGCTACCCGCAGGCCGAGATCGCCGACAGCGCCTACGCCTATCAGCGTGCGGTCGAGTCGGGTGAGCGCATCGTGGTGGGCGTCAACGCATTCACGAGCGACGAGGACGTCCCGGTCGAGCTGCACTTTCCCGATCCCGCGACCGAGGCACGCCAGGTCGCGCTGCTTCGGGCACACCGTGAGGCGCGCGACGGCGCCGCCTGCGAACATTCGCTCTCCCGCCTGCGTGCGGCATGCCAGGCAACCGACAACGTGATGCCGCACCTGATCGACGCGGCCCGGACAGGAGCGACCATGGGTGAGATGTGTGATGTGTTCCGCGACGTGTGGGGGCGCTACCGCGACCCCGCCAGGTGGTAGGCGTGCGGACGCTCGAGGAGGCGGTGATCGTCGACGCGGTGCGCACGCCGCTCGGTCGACGGGGCGGCAAGCTCAAGGACTGGCACCCGGTCGATCTGGCGGCAGAGGTGCTGCGGGCGCTGATCGCGCGCAACAACCTGGACCCGACGCTGATCGACGACGTGATCATGGGCTGCCTCGACCAGGTGGGCGAACAGGGCGTCAACATCGGCCGCCTGGCCGTGCTGGCCGCCGGCCTGCCCGAGAGCGTGCCCGGCACCACGGTCGATCGCCAGTGCGGCAGCTCACAACAGTCGGCGCACTTCGCCGCGCAGGGCGTCATGGCGGGCGCGTACGACATCGTGATCGCCGCCGGCGTCGAGTCGATGACGCGCGTGCCGTTCTGGTCGAACCTGCCCGACAAGAGCGAGGCCTACGGGCCGCGATTCCGGCAGCGCTACGGGCTCGACCCGGGCGAGCTCATTGACCAGGGCCTTTCGGGCGAGCTCGTCGCCGACAAGTGGGAGATCGGCCGTGAGGAGCTGGACGCGCTGGCGCTCGAGTCCCACATGCGGGCGGCTCGCGCCACGCAGGAGGGCCGGTTCGCCCGCGAGATCCTGCCGCTGCGGGTCATGACCGAGGACGGCGAGGAGATGATGTCGAGCGACGAGGGCATCCGGATTTCCAGCACCATGGAGGCGCTCGGCAAGCTGCGCACGGTGTTCCGCGAGGACGGCAAGCTGACCGCGGGCAACTCCTCGCAGATCACCGACGGGGCGGCGGCGCTACTCATCATGAGCGAGCGCAAGGCCGCTGAGCTCGATCTGAAGCCCATCGCACGCTTCCACACGTTCGCGCTGGCTGGGATCAACCCGATCGAGATGCTGTCGGGGCCCATTCCCGCGACCCGCAAGGTGCTCGCCCGCAGTGGCCTGGGCGTCGAGGACATCGACCTGTTCGAGGTCAACGAGGCGTTCGCCTCGGTGCCGCTGGCCTGGCAGCGGGAGATCGGCGCCGATATGGAGCGCGTCAACGTCAACGGCGGCGCGATCGCCCTGGGACATCCGGTGGGCGCATCCGGCGCGCGGCTCATGACGACGCTGGTGCACGAGATGCAACGCACGGGGGCCCGATACGGCCTGCAGACGATGTGCGAGGGCGGTGGAATGGCGAACGCGACGATCCTGGAGCTGATGTGATCGGACAGTTGACCGACCAGCACCGAGAGGTGCAGGCGCTGGCGCGTGAGTACGCGCGCAACGAGATCGCCCCGCACTCGGCGCGCTGGAACGCCGAGCACCACGTCCCGGTGGAGACGCTCCTGGCCATGGGCGAGCTGGGCCTGCTGGGCCTGGTCGTGCCGGAGGAGTATGGCGGGGCCGGCATGGACCACACCACCGTCTGCCTGGTCATGGAGGAGATCGCGGCTGCCGACGCGGGGCTGTCGACCGGCTGGGCGGTGCAGAACGGCCTTGCGGCCGAGCCGCTCATCCACTATGGGACCGAGGAACAGAAGCAGACCTGGCTGCCCGTCATCGCCTCCGGCGAGCGGTTCTGCTCATACGCGCTGACCGAGCCGGACGCGGGCTCCGACGTCGCGGGGCTCAAGACCGAGGGGCGGCGCGAGGCCGATGGATCGTTCACGGTCAGCGGCAGCAAGATATGGATCTCGGCCGGCGGCTACGCCAGTCTGTTCATCCTGTTCGCGCGGACCGAGGGGACGGGATCGCACGGCCTCAGCGCGTTCCTTGCCGAGCCCGGCGACGGGCTGACCGTCGGCAAGGAGATCGCGAAGCTGGGGCTCCACACGTCGTCCACGGTGGAGCTCGCGTTCGACGGGTACCGCATCGGCGCAGACCGGATGCTCGGCGCCCCCGGACAGGGCATGCAGATCGCGCTCTCGACCCTGGACAGCGGCCGCATCACGGTCGCGGCGCAGGCGGTCGGCATCGCCCGCGCGGCGATCGAGCTGGCGGTCGGCTACGCCAAGGAGCGCACGGCGTTCGGCGGCCCGATCGCGCGGTTCCAGGGCGTGCAGTTCCCCATTGCCGAGGTCGCGGCCAAGCTCGACGCCGCACGCGCGCTGACCCTGCAGGCGGCGATGATGCACGACGCTGGCGAGCCGATCGCGGTAATCGGCGCCAAGGCCAAGCTCTTCGCGAGCTCCGTGGCGGTCGAGGCGTCCAACGTGGCCGTCCAGACGCTCGGTGGCATGGGCTACAGCGCCGAGTTCCCCGCGGAGCGCCTGTACCGCGACGCGCGTATCACGCAGATCTACGAGGGCACCAG
>JBKKDD010000231.1:0-3058 GCA_046708705.1 Miltoncostaeaceae bacterium
CCAGCGCCGGCACGCCCCGCCCCCCAGGGCGGAGTGGGTCAGCGCGGGATCTCCTGTCCGGTTTGGGGGTCGAGGCGGATCCCGTCGGTGATTCCTTCGCCCGGTGGCGCGCCGATCGTGAGCCAGATTGCCTCGCGGTCGGTGTTGTTGATGATCCGGCGCGGCGTGTCTTTCGGCAGGCGTAGCCATTCTCCGTCGGCGACGGTGACGAGCTCCTCGGCGATTTGGACCTGCTGGGGCCCTCCGGAGATCAGCTGGTAGAACTCCTCCTGGGTGCGGTGGCGATGGTAGGCCATCTCGTGGCCTGGGCCGTACCGCCAGACCCGCGCAACCAGGTGCTCCGCTCCCAACGCTCCGGCGAGGTCGCGTGAGCTCGCGCCTCCGCCTTTGCGCTCGCGTTCCTGCAGGGCCATCGGGTCGACCTTCGCGTAGATCTCGGCCATGTCAGCTCCCCACCGCGCAGACGAGGGTCTCTCCACGCACGTCCTGCCACAGCTCGTCGGCGCGAGCGCGCTGGCCCTGGTCGCCGTAGGTGGCGTAGAGGTAGGCGACGATCTTGCGGGAGTCGACGACGACGACGTCCCCGTCGACGAGTACCGGGGTTTTCTCTTGACCGGTCATGGCCCGCACCTCGTTCCGTTTCTCACGGGTGTAGGGCACCTGGATGGCGCCGTAGTCCCGGTCGACGTTCGCGAGGGCCTGCCGCACGGCGGCCGCCCACGGGCAGCGGCGCAACTGGTGGAGCGTGATCATGCCTCACCGTCCTATTTCTATTCGACATAGTATAGCCCGTAGTATAGTCGTGGGTGCGATGCCGTCAAGCCCGCTCCCCGTCACCACGTTCGCGGTCCTCGGCCTGATCGCGCGGGGTCCGGCCTCCGGCTACGAGGTGCAGCATCGCCTCCGAGCCGGTGCGGCCCACTTTTGGCATGCCTCCTACAGCCAGATCTACGCGGAGCTGCGGCGCCTCGCGACCCTGGGGTACGTCACTGAGCGCGAGGTGCGGCAGGAACGGCGGCCCAACAAGCGCATCTACACCATCACCCAGGAAGGTGAGGCCGCACTCCTCTCGTGGCTCGAGGAATCGTGGCGGCTCGCACACCTGCGCGACGAGTCCCTCGTCAAGCTCATGCTTGCCGACCCGCTGCCCCCAGCGCGCGTGGTCGACGAGATGCGCCGTCTGAAGGCCGCCCACCAACGCCGCCGCGCCGAATTCGAAGCCGAACTCGACGCGCTCGACGCCGAGTCCGGTCGCTACCTGAGATACGCCCTGAGAAAGGGCGTCCATGCGCAGACGGCGTTCGCCCGGTGGTGCCAGGAGGTCATCGACGACCTGGAGGGCACCCCAACCCCAGCGGCATGACCTCCCGAGACCGACCAACCCGCGCGCTCCGGGGAGGTACAGCTCGGGAACCGGTTTCAGGCGCACAGGCCCCCTCGAGGTAGCGGCGGGGTCAGGAACGTCTGCCTCGTCTGGTGCACCGCCGCGGGAATTGCAATGGTGACGCGATGTATGACGCCCAGGGACCGCCGAACAGAGCAGCGCCCGTCGCGATCCGTCGCGATGCCCTCTCGCATGAACCCGTCGGGGACTGCTCCGGTGATCAAGAGGGCGGGGCCAAGCGTTTGGGAGAGCGTCGATGCGCACCTGCAAACGCGGGAGGCGGTTATGGCGTGGGCGCGGATCGCCCTGATCGTCGGCACGATCCTCACCGCGATCAATCAGCTCGACACATTCATCGGCGGGCATCAGTCCGGCTGGCTCTTGGTGAAGGTCGCCGCCAACTACGGCGTCCCGTTCTGCGTATCGAGCGTCGGCTACATCACCGCAGCGAGGCCTGCACAACGCTCCGCCGAGGAATCCGACCATGAGACGGGCACCTGACCTGGCTGTCGGGGAGGCCGAGCGAGATGGCTCAGCTCAGAAGGGCCACGCCTTCGATTGAGGTCGCGCCGTTCGCCGGCGACCCGCCACCGCACCTCGCTGGTACGTCAACGTCGAGGGGGCGGAGTGTGCTTCTTTGGGGGCAGCGACCGGGCGAAGCCGGCGGCCTTCTCGACCCAGCCTCGAAGCGCACGGCCGGCGAGCCCCTCGGGTCCGACGTAGACCATCCCGGTCATCGGACGGCCCGTGAAGTCCATGCGGTGGATGTGCGGCCGGGTGAGCGCCTGCTCGGCGAGGTCGGCGCCGAGCCTGAGCATGAGCTGGTCGCCGACGATCCCGCAGCACATATGGTCGCCGAGCATGAACGCCAGCCCGCCGAACATCTTGCGCTCGTTCAGCGTCGCGTCGTCGGCCAGAACCCGGCGCACCCGCTCGGCGAGATGTTCGTCGTATGCCACGGTCAGTCGGCGCCTTCGCCCGCGGCGAGCTCGGGCGGGAGTCCAAGACGCGCGAACAGGTCTGGTCGCCGCGGCAATCCCGTGATGCCGGCAATCCGGTCACCGCGGATCACAAAGACCATAATCCAGGGCAGCCCGCGCCGCTCCCGGCTGAGCTCGTCGGGAAGGCGACTGAGCTCCTTCTCCCTCGCCAGCACCGTGAGGCGCCTGCTCCGCCATTCCTCCCGCGTCGCGATCTCGGGACTCACCATCGTGCCCATCGCTCTGCCTCCTCGGTTCTCCATGCGAACACGCACTGAGTGTACACTTATTAGTAAACATTACGCCAGGGAAATTTGCGAGTGCGACCTGGCGTTCTGTCTACAGCGTATGGGTTCGTCTCCCCCGATTGGCTTGCTACTGTTCGCGATCAGGTGAACGAACTCATGCCCACGCAGCTCGATCGCAGCTTCCATGCCCTCGCCCACCCGGTTCGGCGGGCGATCATCGGGCGCCTCGCCAGCGGCCCCGCCACGGTGGGCGAGGCCAGCCGGGGCGCCGGCGTCTCGAAGCCTGCGGTTACCAAGCACTTGCAGGTGTTGGAGGACGCCGGCATCGTCAACCGGGTCGTGCGCGGGCGCACCCATGTGCTGACGCTCCGGGCGCCTCACCTGGCCGACGCGGCGGCGTGGATTGACGGGCAACGCCGGCTGTGGGAGCGAAAGCTCGAGATCAT
>JBKKDD010000232.1:0-2523 GCA_046708705.1 Miltoncostaeaceae bacterium
ACCCTGCCCCGGTCGCCGTCGGGGATCGCATGGTTGAGCAGGTTCCGGACGATGAGGGGGCTGGCCAGCGCGGTGATCGAGCCGGCCACGACGGTGGCGAGAAAGCCGATGATCGCCCAGCGGTAACCGCGGACGTAGCCCCACACCCGCACCAGCACGGCGCGCTGCAGGCGCTGACCCTTGACCGCTTCGGGGTCACCCCGTCCGTACCAGTACATCGGCCCTGAGAACGGCGGACCGACCCGGGGTATTCCTCGGTCTAGGTTGCCCCCATGGTGGCAACCGACATCGCCGAGGTGGTGGCCGAGGTCGCCGACGCCTTCGACCGCTACGAGGCGGCGCTGGTGGCCAACGACCTCGACACGCTGACCGAGCTGTTCTGGGCCGATGAGCGCGTCGTGCGTTTCGGGCCCGAGGGCTCCCAGTACGGCGCCGCGGCGGTCGAGGCGCACCGCCGGGCCCAGGTCCGTCAGACCCTGCCCCGCTCGCTCCGGGAGCGTCGCATCACCACATTCGGCACCGATGTCGCCATGGTCACGGTGGAGTTCGTCCCCCACGGCCTGACCAATGTCGGCCGCCAGTCCCAGACCTGGGTGCGAACGGCACACGGCTGGCGGGTGGTGTCCGCCCACGTCTCCTGGGAGGGCGGCAGGGCGCCCGACTGACGGGCCCGAACCTGACACGGTGTGCGACAGGTCCGCGTCACGGAGCGGACCCGGCGCTGTAACGGCGCGCTCACCGGCCGGAAACACCGTGCTGGCAGGTTGACCTGCGTGTATACGGCGCCGCATGCAGCGGTTTGGGGGTTGCGGGGCGAGTTGGCCTATGGCGAGCTCAAACACCGCCTGCTGGTCGGCGAGTTCGGCATCTCCGAGCGCCTGGCCGAGGAGCGCCTGGCCGCACGCATCGGGGTGTCCCGGACGCCGGTCCGCGAGGCGCTCCTGCGGCTGCAGAGCGAGGGTCTGGTCCGCCGCTCACCTGACGGGGGTTTCCTGCCCGTCGCCCCCGATGTCGCAGTCATGCGCCACCTCTACGAGGTGCGCATCGGTCTCGAGCTGCAGGCGTTGCAGCGGCCTGCCCGCCACGGCATGCGGCACGACCATGACACGCTGGTGGCCCTGCGTGACGAATGGGGGGCCATGGCCGCCGAGGAGCTCGAACCCGGCGCAGGGTTCGTCATCCTCGACGAAGCCTTCCACGTGTCCCTGGCCGACGCGGCGGGCAACCCGGTCCTCGTCGACCTCTTGACCCATGTCAACGAGCGCATCCGCATCGTGCGGATGCAGGACTTCCTCACTGCGGACCGGATCGGTCGCACGATCGCTGAGCACGTCGGCATCGTCGAGGCCCTGTTGCGCGGTGACCTGACCGAGGCAGCACGCCGTTTCGGCCTCCACGTCGAGACCTCCGCCGCGGTGGTCGAGCAGCGCGTGCTGCGCGCCCTCGCCGCCATGGCCGCCGCCGAGCCGCTCTGAGCACCACCACCACAACCCGCCGTCCCACGGCGACGTGTCAGCCGTCCACCCCGCCGTCGCAGCGGCGCGGTCAGTTCCCCGGAGGAGCCATGGCCGTCCCATCCACGACCACCAGCACATCGACCGACTTCGTCCCGACGCCGGCCCCTGATGACGACCTGCCGGGCGCCCGTCTCGAAGGACGCGGCATCACCAAACGTTTCGGTGAGCTCGTCGCCAACGACGGGATCGATTTCACGGTCGCCGTCGGTGAGGTGCACGCCGTGCTGGGCGAGAACGGCGCCGGCAAGAGCACGCTCATGAAAATGATGTACGGCACCTACGTGGCCGACGAGGGCGAGTTCCGGGTGCACCTCGAGCCGGTGTCGATCACCTCGCCGGCGATCGCCCGGGCCCACGGCATCGGCATGGTCTTCCAGGACATGCGGCTCATCAACGCCTTCACCGTGACGGAGAACATCGCCCTGGCGCTGGAGCTGAGCGGGCCCCGCCTCGACCGCAAGCGTCTCGCCGCCCAGATCGCGGAGGCCTCCGCCCGTTACGGGCTGACCGTCGATCCGCACGCCGTCGTCCGCGACCTGGCGATCGGTGAACGTCAACGGGTGGAGATCCTCAAGGTCCTCATGGCCGGGGCGCGTCTGGTCATCCTCGACGAGCCGACCAGTGTGCTCGCCCCCCAGGAGGTCGATGCGCTCCTCGCCGCCATTGACGAACTGCGCCGCCAAGGCCTGTCGGTGGTGATCATCACCCACAAGCTGAACGAGGCGCGCGCCGTCGCGGACCGTTGCACCGTCCTGCGGGGCGGCAAGCTCATCCTCGGCGGGGTCGATCCTCGAACGCTCGACGACGCCACCCTCGTGGAGGCCATGGTCGGCCGTTCCGTTAAACCGATCCCGGCGACGCGACCGGCACCGCCGCACGGCGCCGCGCCGGCGTTGCGGCTGGTGGGCGTGTGCACCACCGGGCGGGCGCAGTCGAGCCTCAGCGAGGTCGATCTCACGGTGCGGGCCGGGGAGCTGGTGGGCATCGCCGGCGTGTCCGGCAACGG
>JBKKDD010000233.1:0-17057 GCA_046708705.1 Miltoncostaeaceae bacterium
CCCTTGGGGGCGTAGCTCAGTTTGGTTAGAGCATCGGACTGTCAATCCGAAGGCCGCGGGTTCGAGTCCCGTCGCTCCCGCTTCACGCATTGGACCGCACCCTGACGCATCCGGTACTACGGGCGACATCGGCCTCACGGGAAATGGGTGCGTGCGTCCAGGCCGCGTCCGGATCACGTCAAGCGGCATCCAACCTGACGATCCGGGCGTGGAGACCGTCGGGCCCGGCGTCGATGATGCCGACCGCCGGGGCGGCGACGGTGGACGGCAACGATCGGCGGAAGCTCAGGTAGCGGCGCGCGGTGATGCCACCGGCGGCGAAGCCAGGCACCCGCTCGGCGTTGTGGACTGCGCCCGGACTGAAGAACAGCACGCCGCGGCGGCGGCGGACGCAGGGCAGGTGGAGGTGCCCGTAGACGATGCTGTCCACGTCGCCGAAGCGACGGCGAAGGGTGCCGTGAACGCCCAGCAGCACGGGCCGACGCGCGATCAGTGACAACAGGCCTGCCGCCAGCTCGACGCGGCGGGGGCGTCGACCGTGCGTCAGGCCGATCCGATACCCCGCGACCTCGATGACGCGGGAGGCCGGCAGAGCGATGCCCGCGCCGCGGTCGTGGTCACCCTGAACTGCGATCACCGGCGCGATCCGGGCGAGCGTGCCGAGCACCGCCATCTGGGTGATGTCACCCGCGTGCAGGATCAGGTCGACGCCCGCCAGGGCATCGAGCACCCCGTGCGGCAACTCGGCCAGCCACTCGCCCACATGGGTGTCGGCCACCACCCCGATGCGCGCGGTGGCCGTCACACGTTCAGAGACCGATGGCGTGGTAGCCCGCGTCGACGTACAGGACATGGCCCGTCACCCCGCTCGACAGTGGCGAGGCCAGGAACACGGCCGCGCCCGCGACCTCGTCGGCGGTGATCGACCGGCGCAGCGGCGAGCGCTCGGCGGCCTTGTCCGCCATCTCCATGAACCCGGGGATGGCGCGCGCCGCCAGGGTCCGCACCGGGCCGGCGGAGATGGCGTTGACCCGGATCGCCGATTCGCCCAGATCCCATGCCAGGTACCGCACGATCGACTCCAGCGCGGACTTCGCCACGCCCATGACGTTGTAGCCCGGCACCGCGCGCTCGGCCGCGATGTAGCTGAGCGCCATGATCGACCCGCCGCCGCGGGCCTTCATGTGCGGCTCGGCGCGGCGCGCGAGCTGCGACAGCGAGAACGCGGAGATGTCGAGCGCGAGCTCGAAGCCGTCCTTGCCGGTGTCGACGAAGCGACCGGTCAGGTCCTCCACCCGCGCGAAGGCGACGGCGTGCACCAGGATGTCCAACCCGCCCAGCCCGGCGGCGGCGCCGTCCATCGCGGCGTCCATCTGCGCCTCGTCCTGGACATCCAGTGGCAGCACGGGGCCCGAGTCGGGAAGCGTCGCGGCCAGCTTGCGCACCTCGCCCTCGACCCGCTCGTTCTGGTACGTGAACGCGCAGCGGGCGCCCGCCTCGGCGAGCTGGGAGGCAATGGCCCATCCGATGCTGCGCTTGTTGGCGACCCCGACGATCAGCGCGGTCTTGCCTTCGAGCAGCCGTGTCACACATTCCTCCGCGTCGTGGTCATTCGAGTGATGCGAACTCCTCGGCCTTGCGCGGCTCGCCGGCCACCACCAGCACGTCTCCTTCGCGCAGCATCGTCTCGGGCGTGGTGTAGGTGAACGGCCCGTTGCCCTGCTTGACGCACACGACGGTCAGGCCGTACCTGCTGCGGATCTCGGCGTCGGCGAGTGTCTTGCCGGCCACCTCGCGCGGCACGGTGGTCTCCACGAGGGCGAAGTGCGGGTCGAGCTCCAGGTAGTCGATCGTGCGCCCGGTCAACGTGTGCGCCACGCGGATGCCCATGTCGCGCTCGGGGAACACGACGCGGTGCGCTCCGACGCGCTCCAGGATCGAGCCGTGAGATCCGGTGATCGCCTTGGCCCAGATCCGCGGGAGCTTGAGGTCGACGAGAATGTAGGTGGCGAGGATGCTCGCCTCGATGTCGGTGCCGATCGCGACCACGGCGGTCTCGAAGTCGCTGGCGCCGAGCTCGCGCATGGCATCCAGGTCGGTCGCGTCCACTTGGACCACGTGCGGCAGGTCACGCGTCGCGCTCTGCACCCGCTCGGCGTCGGCGTCGACCCCCATGACCTCGTGCCCCTGCTCCAGCAGCGTCTGGGCCAGCGCGCGGCCGAAACGGCCCAAGCCGATGACCAGAATCTCTTGCCTAACCAACGAGCGGCCTCTCCTCCGGATAACGGTATCGCTGACCATGCTCGCGCAGCACGAGCGCAATCGCCAGCGTCAGGGGACCCACGCGGCCCAGGAACATCAGCCCGATCAGCACGCTGTGGCCGAAGTCGGACAGTAGCGGAGTCAGGTTGGTGGAAAGCCCGACGGTGCCGAAGGCCGAGATCGCCTCGAACAGCGTCCGCGAGAAGTCGAAGGGGCTCGACGCCATCAACGCCAGGGCACCCAGCACCACCAGGTTGACCGACGCGAAAGCGATCGCCAGGGCTTGGCGCTGGGCGGGCTCCGGAACGCGGCGCCGAAACGCCTGGATGTCCATCCTGCCGCGCATCTCCGCCCAGGCCATCATGGCGAGCAGCGCGAAGGTCGTCACCTTGATTCCGCCCGCGGTCGAGGCGCTGCCACCGCCGACGAACATCAGCATGTCGGTGATCAGGAGCCCCTCGGGGTGCATCTGCTCGTAGTCGATCGTGTTGAAGCCCGCGGTGCGGGGCGTCACCGCGGCGAAGAAGCCGGCCAGGAGCTTACCCGGGACGCTGAGCGGCCCGAACGTCCCGTCGTTACCCCACTCGACGGCCGTCAGGGCGATCGTCCCGAACGCGAGGAGCGCGGCGGTGGTGACGAGCGTGATCTTGACGTGCAGGCTCCACCGCGACGCGCGGCGGGGGTTCATTCGCAGCGCGAGCCATACCGGAAAGCCGATGCCGCCGGCGATGATCGCGAGGGCGATCGTGATGTTGACGACGGGATCCGTGACGTAGCCGATCAGGTTGTCGCGAAACAGCGAGAACCCCGCGTTGTTGAACGCCGACACCGCGTGGAACAACCCGCGCCACAACCCGGTGCCGAACGAGGCGCCGCCCGCCCAGAAGCGCGCCGCCAGGACTGTGGTCGCGATCACTTCTGCCAGCAGGCTGAACAGGACGACGCCCAGAAGGACGCGCCGGAGATCGCCGAGGTTGAGCGCCTTGGTCTCGGCCTGGGCGATCAACCGCCGCTGCAGGCCGAGGCGTCGGGAGATCCCGAGGAAAAGCAGCGAGGCGCCGGTCATGATCCCGAGGCCACCGACCTGGATCATCAGCATGATGACCACCTGGCCGAACTCGGTCCAGTACGAGGCGGTGTCCACGATCGCCAGGCCGGTCACGCAGGTCGCCGACGTGGCCGTGAAGAGCCCCGTAAGAAACGGCGCCCCGCCGGGACCGGTCGTCGAGATCGGGAGCATCAGCAGCGCGGTCCCGGCGAGGATCGCGATGGCGAAGCCGGCGACGACGTTCTTGGCCGGGTTGCCCGGGGTCGTGCGTGATCGTGCCACTTGGACCGCAGGTTATCGAGGCGGACGGACCGCGCTCCCGTCGCGCCCACACGGCGTCCGGGCATCGGTTAAGGTTTGGAAAAGCGTGCCTGACACGATTGCCTCGAGAAACGTTTGCTGATGCGGGATCCCGACGTGCGAAATCGACCTTCCGACATGTGGCCGTGAGGCGCTGATGCTGCTCGCCCTGCTGCGTCACGGGGTTGCCGAAGACGCCGGGCCCGACACCGACTGGCGTGACGAGCCGCGCGCACTGACCGACGCGGGGCGGCGGAAGATGGAGCACGCCTCCCGCGGGATCGCCGCGCTTGGGCTCGATGTCAACGTACTGCTCACCAGCCCGCTCGCTCGCTGCCGGCAGACAGCCGAGATCATCGCGCAGGCCCTGGCGGTCGACGCGGCGAGCGATGCGCGGCTGTCGCCGGGACTTGACCTGGCGGTGCTCGTTGACGTCCTCGACGAGCACGCAAACGCGGAAACCGTGGTCGTCTGCGGTCATCAACCCGACCTCAGCACGGTTACCGCCGGCCTGATCGGGGGCTGGATCGAGTTTAAAAAGGGCGCGCTCGCGCTGATCGAGATCGTCGCCCTACACGAGCGCGCCGGTCATCTGGTCGCGCTCTATCCCCCGGCGGCGCTGCGGAAGTTGGGCGCTACTCGGTAAAGACGGGGGTCAGGGAGCGCTCGAACAACCCGACCAGCTCCTCGGGGAGCAACTCCGGTGCAACCTCGACGATGCGACCCACGAGCGCCCGGCGCTTCTCTCGTGCGGCATCGCGGATGGCGTTCCAGCCCGCGACATCGGCGGCGCGATCACCGGCCAGGTCTGCGAGTGTCGACCCGATCTTCTCGACGATCTGCGGCGAGGTCATCTGGTGGTGGACGTCCACCATCGCGATCAACCGGATCCAGGGCTGCCCGCCGTGCGAGCGGGCATTGCGCGCCCATTCCGGTGACACGTGCGGCTCGAGTTCGGCGACGAACGCCTCCCAGGCCTCCGCCTGCGTCACGCGATCTTCTTGAGCAGCTCGGCCTTCTTGGTTTGGAACTCCTCCTCGGTCACGAAGCCCTTGTCGCGCAGCACGCCGAGCCGCTCGATCTGGTCGAGCGCGGCGCCCGACTCCGAGTCGTTGCGCACCGCGTTGCCGGCCCAGCGGGTCACGTCGCTCGCGTGCTCGCGCGCCATGCCGCCGGCACGCTCGAGCAGCTTCGTGATCTCCTGACCGATGTCTCTCAGTGTCTTGCGAAGGTCATCATTGGTGTCAGCCATAAGTACACCCTACCCGGTCGCCCGCCGCCGTACCGCTCCTCGGGACGACGGTGTTTCGCAGTCGGACCCCCTTCCGGACCCGCCGGACGCCCCGCCCGGAGGCCGATGACATCGACCGCCGGGCACGAAGAGATCCTGGGCGAACTACTTGCGGCGGCTCATCGGGACGTAGGCGCGCTCGCCGTGGCCGGTGTAGATCTGCCGTGGGCGGGAGATCTTCTGGTCGCCGTCGGCGACCGTCTCGTTCCACTGGGCGAGCCAGCCGGGCATGCGCCCGATTGCGAACATGACGGTGAACATCTCGGCCGGAAGTTGCAGCGCCTCGTAGATGAGGCCGGAGTAGAAGTCGACGTTGGGATAGAGCTGGCGGGAGACGAAGAACTCATCCTCGAGGGCGATCTTCTCGAGCTCGACCGCGATCTCGAGCAGCGGGTTGACCCCGGTCACCTTGAACACGTCGTGCGCCGTCTTGTGCACGATCTTGGCGCGCGGGTCGTAGTTCTTGTACACGCGGTGACCAAAGCCCATCAAGAGCTCACGCCGCTCCTTCACGCCCGTGACGAAGTCCGGAATGTTGTCCTTGCTGCCGATCCTGCGCAGCATCTTCAGGACCGACTCGTTGGCGCCGCCGTGCAGCGGGCCGTAGAGCGCGGCCACACCGGCCGACGCGGCCTGGTAGACGTCGGTCTCCGAGGAGCCGACGCTGCGTACCGCGCTGGTGGAGCAGTTCTGCTCATGATCGGCGTGCAGGATCAGCAAGATGTCGAGGGCCTTCTCGATCCGCGGATCGAAGGTGTACTCGGTGCCCCGCTCGTTGAAGAACATGTGCAGTAGGTTGGATGCGTAGCTGAGCCCAGGGTCCGGGTCGATCAGGCGCCGTCCCAGGTTACGCCGGAACGCCCAGGCGCCGATCGTGGGCGTCTTGGCGATGAGCCGCATGATCTGGGTCATGCGGTTCTCGGCGTCGCCGACGTCCTTGGCATCCGGATAGATCGTCGAGAGGCCGCCGATCGCCGCCTGCAGAACGGCCATCGGGTGCGCATCGTGGCGGAAGCCGTTGATGACGTGGCGGATGCTCTCGTCGACGTAGACGTGTGTGGCGAGCTGATGATTCCACTCGTCGAGTTGCGGCTTGGTCGGCAGTTCGCCGTGGTTGAGCAGGTAGGCGACCTCGACGAAGGTCGACTTCTGAGCGAGCTGCTCGATCGGATACCCGCGGTAGCGCAGGATGCCGACGTCGCCGTCGATATAGGTGACGGCGCTTCGACACGACGCCGTGTTCATGAACGCCGGGTCGTACGTCATCATCCCGAAGTCGTCGTCGTTGACCTTGATGCTGCGCAGGTCAGTCGCCTTGATCGTCCCCTCGGCGATCGGCAGTTCGTAGACCTTCCCGGTGCGGTTGTCGGTGATCGTGAGCGTCTCGGCCGCAGCAGCCTTGGTAGCCGGCGTTCGTTTCGTCGCCTTCGTGGTCGCCATGCATCGTCCTTTTCGTGTTGCGCCCGGAGGCCCAATCACCCCGGGTCGGGCTCCGCACAGTCTACCGTCGCGACTGTGGCTCGTGACGTCTCACCAGCGCCCGTCACAATGCGACGACGAACGCAATGCCCGTCGGCGGACCTCCGTCACGAGGCGAGGCGCGCAGCCCCCCGAGGGTGGCGTGGCCTCAGCCGCCGGCGAACGCGAGCAGCAGTAGGCCGAGGACGGCGAGGACGGATGCCATCACCAGGACGAACCTGCCCGGCGTCTCGTTTTTCTGATCACCATCCATGATTCCCTTATCGGCAGTTTTAGTAGGTTTCTGAAGCGCCTCCTCCGCGTACTGCTAGGATCCTTACGCGTCTGCCTGCGGGCGGACGCATCGGCACTTGCCGCATGATCGTCGCCCCCGAGGGGCGACCTGAGTATCGGAGGAACTTCCCGTGCACAACGCGTCCGAGCACGCACTCGCCGTGCTGGTCGACATCGAGAACATGGCGCGCCCCGGCGCGCGCAACCGAGGTGAGTTCGACATCCACCTGGTGATGAACCGTCTGGCCGAGAAAGGCCGCGTGGTCGTCAAGCGCGCGTACGCCGACTGGAGTCGCTACCGCGACGCCCGCCGAGAGCTGATGAACGCAGGGCTCGAGTTGATCGAAATGCCCTCAGCCCGCGAGGGCGCCAAGAACCGGGCCGACATCAAGATGGCCGTCGACGCGATGGAGATCGCATACAGCCGCCAGCATGTCGACAACTTCGTGATCGTCTCCGGCGACAGCGACTTCACGCCGCTCGTCGGCAAGCTGCGCGAGCTCAACAAGCGCGTGATCGGCGTCGGCCGGGATGCCTCGTCGGCGAGCCCGCTGCTGATCGCCAACTGCGACGAGTTCTTCTTCTACGACAGCCTTGCCAGCAAGGCCCTTCCGCATCACGCCGCGTCGTCGGGCGTGCGTCCCGACGCGCTCTCCCTGCTTCGCGAGACGCTGATGGCGCGCGGACGCGAGGGCGACGAGCACCCTCAGGCCAGCGCGGTCAAAGACTCCATGCGCCGGCGCGACCCGGCGTTTGACGAAGGCGAGATCGGGTTCTCGACGTTCTCCAAGTTCCTCGAGGACGCGCAGGCCAAGGGCGTCGTCCGGCTGGAGCGCGATCCGCGCAGCGGCACGTTCGCCGTCGAGCTGACGGACACCGGGGCGCCCGCCGCGACGACCTCCGACTGGCCGGCTGCCGCCGGCGACGACCGCCCCCCGGTCGAGATCGCCGACCGCACCCGCCGCCGCCGGCGCCGCCGCGGCGAGCCATCGGATCCGACCGCCGCTTCCGGCGAGGCGACCCCGGTCACCCCGCTCACGAACGACGGCGACGCGGAGGTCTTCGAGTTCGAGGTGCGGGCACGACCGCCGGTCGCAGCCCCGCTCCCGCCGCTCGACCAGCCCATCACCTACGAGGACGTCGTGCTCGCGGGCGACGAGATCGACGCCGACATCCCGGATCTGATCGAGGCGACCGACGCCGTCGAAGAGCCGCCCACGCGTGGCTCGCGCCGTCGCCGCCGCTCGCTCGCGACCGTGGCCGAACCGACCACCGACGATCTGGCGGCCGATGACGAGACCGAGGCTGTCGCCGAGACGCCCGCAGCAGTCGACGCCAATGCGAGCGACGCCGACGCCACGCCCGCCGCCGGGCGGCGCCGCGTGCGTCGCGGCACGGTGCTGGGAGCCGTGCTCCCAGCCGAGGAGACACCCCCGGCAACCCCGGCCACCGCACATGAGGACGAGGCCCCCGCGCCGAGGCGTCGCACACGCGCCAAGAAGGCCGTCGACGAAGGCACGGAGACCCCGGCCGAAGCGACGGTTGCGGAGGAGGCCCCGGCCGCACCCAAGCGCCGCACCCGGGCGAAGCCGCCCGAGGAGCCGGTGTCCGCGCCGCTGGGTGCGGCGCCGGCCGCCCAGGCCGAAGCCCCCAAGCCCAAGCGCAAGCCTCGCGCCAAGGCGGCACCCGAGGCAGACGCCCCCGAGGCGGCAGACGCGCCGCTCCCGGACGACGAAGCCCCGGCTCCCAAGCGCCGCGTGCGGCGCAAGCCGACAGCTGACGAGTCCGAGGGAGACACGGCCACGGTCGACTCCAAGGAGTCCCCGTACTGAGCTGGTTGAGCGGGAGCGTTCCCTGGTTCGCTAAGGGAGCGAGGCTCCGGTGCTTGTCAAACACGCGGCAGTGATCCACGCCGCGGCGACCCGCTCAGCGAACTCCCTCCCGGGCCAGGCCGCTCGCTGCCAGGCAACCGAGTTGGCGGGCGACCGCCGGTCCTGACTGTCTCCGCGTGTGGGGTCAGCCGCTCCGTGGTGGGCGGCGGGGCTGACCGTCGGATGTGATCCGCGGCGGCGGGCGACGATGGGCGGCGCGCCTCGTTCCGGGCGCGCCGCGTCACCTGATCTCGACGGGGACCTCGGTGATCTGCTTGCCCTCCGGGGCGGTGCGTGCCAGGTGGTAGGCGCGGATCTCGGGACGGTCACGGTCGGCCAGCGACACGATCATGTACGCGGTCGTCGGGTAGAACGCCAGCTCGACATCCGTGCGCGACGGGTAGGCCGCCGAGCGGGTATGGGAGTGGTAGATCGCGAGCAGGTCCCAGCCGGCGGCGTCGATGTCGTCCATGATCCGCAACTGCTCGCGCGGCTCCATCACGTACACGAACGGGCTGGCCTCGCTGTTGGTCACACGAAAGGCACGGGTCGCCACACCGTCGACGCCTGCGATCAGGCCGCAGCACTCGTTCGGTGACTCCGAGCGCGCGTGGGCGACGAGGTCGTCGGCCAGCTCGGCGGGCAGCACCAGCGGTGCGGCTACCAGAACACACCCCGGTCGAGGCGATCCTCGACCACGTCGACGTCATCGTCCCAGATTCCCGCCGACAGGTACTTCCACCCGCCGTCGGCGACGATCCCGACGATCGTGCCGCGCTCCATCGTCCGGGCCAGGCGCGCGCAGGTGTGGATGACCGCGCCCGACGACACACCCACGAAGAGCCCCTCCTCGGACGCCAAGCGCCGGGTCATGGCGAGCGCGTCGCGGTTGGCCACCAGCAGCTTGCGGTCGAGCTTGCTCACATCGAGGATCGGCGGGACGAACCCGTCGTCCAGGCTGCGCAACCCCATGACGGGCTCGCCCTGCATCGGCTCGCACGCCACGATGCGGATCTCCGGCCGGTGGCGCTTGAGCCTTGCGGCGCACCCCATCAGCGTGCCGCCGGTACCGAGCCCCGCCACGAGCACGTCGACCTCGGGACAATCGCGCACGATCTCGTCGGCGGTGCCCTCCTCGTGAGCACGCGGATTGGCGGGGTTGCCGTACTGGAACGGCATGTACAGACCGCGCTCACCCGCCAGCCGCTGCGCCATCACGACCGCCCCGTTGGAGCCCTGGTCACCGGGGGAGTCCACGATCTCCGCGCCGTACATGCGAAGCAATTGCCGCCGCTCCTCCGTTACGTTGTCCGGCATCACCGCGATCAGCCTGTAGCCGCGGACGCGACAGATCATCGCCATCGAGATGCCCGTGTTGCCGGACGTCGGCTCCATGATCGTGTCGCCCGGCCGGATCATTCCGCGCTGCTCGGCGTCGTCGATCAGCGACAGCGCGGTGCGGTCCTTGATCGAGCCGGTCGGGTTGGCGGACTCCAGCTTCGCCAGTATCCGCACGTCCGGGTTGGGCGTGATCCGCGTCAACTCGACGAGCGGGGTGTTGCCGATCGTGGCGACCAGGTCGGCCGAGACCGCCTGAGGCGGCGCTGCGACCCCGATGCTCACCGGGCGCCGCCGGCCATGGCAGGCAGGATCGTCAACGTGTCGGCGTCCGCCACCGGCGTCTCCAACCAGGCGAGCGTCCGCACGTCCTCGTCGTTGAGGTACAGGTTGACGAAGCGGTGCAACTGCCCCTCCGAGCTCTCGAGCTGCGACCTGATCTCCGGATGCCGGTCATACAGGGACGCGAGCACATCGCCGACGGTGTCACCTGTGACGCTGACCTCGCGCTCGCCGCCCACGGCGGCCCGCAGGACCGGGGGGATCCGCACCGTGCTCACGCGGCACCCACGGTGTGACGACCGACGCCCGAGCACCAGGCCTCGTAGTCCTTGAACTCGAGCTGTGCGTTGGGACCGCACGCCGGGCAGTCCGGGTCGCGCCGCAGCTTCAGCTCGGTGAACGTCATGCCCAACGCGTCGTAGACGAGCAGGCGCCCCGCCAGGGTGTCGCCGATCCCCAGCAGGACCTTGATCGCCTCGGTCGCCTGGATGCTGCCCATCACACCGCACAGGACGCCGAGCACGCCCGCCTCGCCACACGCGGGCGCGAGTTCCGGCGGCGGCGGCTCGGGGAACAGGCAGCGGTAGCACGGGCCCTCGTAGGGCATGAACACCGACGCGTGCCCTTCGAAGCGCAGGATGCTCGCGTGCACCAGCGGGGTCCTGGTCATCAGCGCGGCGTCGTTCAGCAGGTACCGCGTCGGGAAGTTGTCGGCGCCGTCGACGACCAGGTCATAGCGGCCCATCAGGTCCAGCACATTGTCCTTGGTGACGCGGTACGGGTGGACCTCGACGGTGGTGTCCGGCGTCAGCGCCTGGATCGCGGCCTTGGCCGACTCGCCCTTCAGCTCGCCCACCCGGTCGGTCGTATGGATGATCTGGCGCTGCAGGTTCGACTCGTCCACCACGTCGTCGTCCACCAGGCCGATCGTGCCGACCCCCGCGGCCGCCAGGTACAGCGCGGCCGGTGAGCCGAGCCCGCCCGCCCCGATCAACAGGACCTTGCGCCCCAAGAGCTCGAGCTGACCCTCCTCCCCGACCTCGGGGATCAGGGTGTGGCGGCTGTAGCGGCGACGCTGCGCGTCGGAGAGGCGACGCGGGGCGTCAAAGGGCCGGCCGCCGCGCTTCCAGTCGACGAATCCGCCGGCCAGACTCGACACGTCGGTGTAGCCCATTCGGCGCAGGGTCTGCGCCGCGAGCAGCGACCGCGCGCCCACGGCACAGCTGACCACGATGCGGCTGTCGGGCTTCGCGACCCCCGCGATGCGGCTCTCCAAAGAGCCGCGCGGGACGTGCACGGCGCCGGGGATGAACCCCTCGTCCCACTCGGATTGCTCACGCACGTCCACCACGATCGGCGCGTCGGAGCCCGCGAGATCACCCGCCAACGTGGGCGCATCGATCTCCGGGATCTCCTGCCTGGCCTCGGCCAGGAGCTGCTGATAGGTCCGCGACATCACCGATCTCCGCCTATATCCGAATTACTTTCAGGGATTATAGCCATTTCCCGGATTCGCCCCAGCCCGGTAGCCTGGGCAGGTCAACGCGACCGCGCGAACAAGGAGCCGCATCGTGGCCGACGCCTTGCGCAAAAGCGACTTCGTCAACCCGGATGCGCGGGTGCGCTGCCCGACCGAGGACTGCTGGGGCGACCTGGTGCTGTTCCCGACGGGGGCGGTGGACGAGGAGGGCCTGCCCGCCTTCCAGGACCTCACCATGTGCCCGCTGTGCGGCGTCCGCTTCGCCCTGGAGCCCGACATCAGCGACCGCGACCTCTACCTGCGAATCGCCTGGCTGCGCGAGAACCAGTACCCCAAGCGCTCGGGCAGGCCGGGAGCGGGATGAACGCGCCCGAGCAGCCGACGCTCGCTGCGTCGTTCCCCAGGCTCGTCGGCGCGGCGAGAGTGGCGGGGGGCATCGTGCTCGGAGGGGTGATGGCCGCCGCCGCCTGGATGTTCGTGCTCCAGGAGGGCCATACGGGACGCATCTTCGGGCAGACATGGACAGAGCACGACTTCCCCGACGGGATCGGCAACGCGGTGGGCGCGACGGACACCGCCCGGACCGGCCTGTACCTGACACTGCTTCTGGGGATCGCCGTCGCCGCGCTCTACAGCGTGGTCCAACGCTGGATCCCCGGCCGTTGGGCCGTCAGGGGCCTGTGGTTCTCAGTGCCGTTGTTCGTGTGCTGGGGCCTCGTGTTCACGCCGCTCGTGAACTCGCGCCAGGTGCTTCGCGACGCCGACTTCGTGTTCTTGCCGACGGGCGTGTTCGGGGCCGAGGCGGGGAACGCGACAGTCTTCTCCGGCGTGGCCGCGAGCCTGATCGCGGGCCTGCTTCTGGCGCGGATCGACGCCCTGGCACGCGACGCCGCGTGGTGGCAGGAGCACCAGGTCATCGTCGACGGGCTCGACGAAGAAGGAGCCGCCGAGCTACTCGAACTCGCCGAAGAGCGGCCCGAGCAGGGCGTGAAAGGCACCCCGTGACAGGCCGATGCGCTCGGGCGGGCAGTACGCCTCGATCTGCTCGACGCTGCTGAACACGTCGTCCGCGCCGATCCACGCCTCGGCCAGGTCGGCCTCGTACGCCCCCGGGCCCAGGCTGCGAAGCACCGCGTGAACGTCGGCGCCCAAGATGCCACGATGCGCGGACATGGTCGCTGACCCTATCCAGGCCGCCCACGCGGCGCGCGAGTCGGCGCCGCATGACCGCCGCGGGCTGACGCTGCTGGGATCGGGCCACTTCGTCGTGGACATGACGGTGGGCGCGCTCAGCCCGTTGCTGCCGGTGTTCAAACGGACGCTCGGGCTCTCGGACCTGCGCACGTCGCTGGTGCTGACGGCGATCACGTTCTCGTCCTCGTTCATCCAGCCCCTGTTCGGCGTGATCGCCGACCGGGTCAGGGCGACGTGGTTCCTGTGGGGCGGCGTGGCGATGGCGAGCGTCGGGCTGGCGTTCGCCGGCGTCGCGACCTCCTTTGCCTGGCTGCTCGCGCTGGTCGTGCTGTGCGGCCTGGGCGTGGGCGCCTACCACCCCGAGGCGGCCCGTGTCGCCAACCAACTCGCCGGATCGCGCAAGGCGAGCGGCGTCGCCTGGTTCACCATCGGCGGCAACATGGGCTTTGCGATCGGCCCACTGCTGGTCGCGCTGTTCGTGCCCCTTCTGGACGAGCGCACCACACTGATCTTCCTGGTGCCCGGCGCCCTCGCCTGCGCGCTGCTTGTGACCAACCACCGCCGCATCGGCGTCCCGGTCATCGCCCACCACACCTCGCCGGATGCGGCGGGGCGCACGCACATGCGCGGAATGGTCCTGCTGGTCAGCGCCGTCAGCCTGCGCACCTGGATCCAGTTGGGGCTGATGACCATCGTGCCGCTCTACCTGACCGATGAGCGGCAGATGTCGGCCCGCGCCGTGGGCTTCGTGATCTTCGCGTTCGTGATGACCGGCAGCATCGGCACCTATGTGGGGGCCGCGGTCGCCGATCGCATCGGCGGCAAGCGGATGTTGGCGGGCTCCATGCCGCTGGCCGCCCCGCTGGTGGCCGCGTTCATCCTGACCGACGGCGCCGCCAGTGTCATCGCATTCGCGGCCGCGGGCTTCATCTTGATGGCGTCGTTCTCGGCGACGGTGGTGATGGGACAGGAGTTCATGCCCCACCGCCCGGCCCTGGCCGCCGCCTGGGTGCTGGGGTTCGCCGCGATCGGGGCGGCCACCCCGTGGCTTCCCGTCATCGGCGCGATCGCGGACGCCGCCGGACGCGAGACCGCGCTGTGGATCATGACCGGCATCCCGCTGGTGTCCGCCGCCATCGCCGCCGCGCTCCCACGCCCTCAGGCAGAGTGGGCCTGATGGCACGACGCGAGTCCCCGCAGGGCGACGACCTGTTCGCCGGGCTGGTCGAGGACCGGCTCAAGTCCTCCCGGCCGCTCGCCGCCCGGATGCGTCCGTCCGGGCTCGACCAGGTGGTCGGCCAGCCGGCGCTCCTGGGCGAGGGCTCGTTCCTGCGTAAAGCGATCCAGGGCGACCGGGTGCCCTCGATGGTGCTCTACGGACCGCCCGGCTCGGGTAAGACGACGCTGGCCCGCGTGGTGGCGGGCGCGACCCAGGCCGCGTTCGAGGAGCTTTCGGCCGTCTCGGCGGGCCTGGCCGACGTGCGTGCGGTGATGGCGCGGGCTCGTGACCGGTTGGCCTCGGGGCAGCGAACCGTGCTGTTCCTGGACGAGATCCACCGCTTCAACAAGGCCCAGCAGGACGCGTTGCTGCCGGCGGTCGAGGACGGCCTGGTCACCCTGATCGGCGCGACCACCGAGAACCCCTACTACGAGGTCAACTCGGCGCTGGTCTCGCGCATGCGGGTGCTGGTGATGGAGGCGCTGGGACCGGACGACATCGGCACGCTCGTGGACCGGGCGCTCGCCGATCCCGTCGGCCTGGCCGGGCGCGTCACGCTCGCCGACGACGCGCGCGCGGCGCTGCTCGCCCGCTCCGGCGGCGACGCGCGTCACGCCCTCAACCTGCTGGAGGCCGCCGCCGCAGGGGTGGGCGACGGCGACGCGATCCTCCTGGACGACGTGCAGCAGGCCGCGGGTGGGCGGCCGATCGTCTACGACCGCGACGGCGACGCCCACTACGACACGATCTCGGCGTTCATCAAGTCGATGCGCGGCAGCGATCCCGACGCGGCCGTCTACTACCTGGCCGTGATGCTGCAGGGTGGCGAGGACCCCAAGTTCATCGCGCGGCGCATCGTCGTGGCGGCGTCCGAGGACATCGGCAACGCCGACCCGCGGGCGCTCGAGGTGGCGACCGCGGCGGCCCGCGCCGTGGAGTTCATCGGCATGCCCGAGGCCCGCATCACGCTGGCGCAGGCCGCGACCTACGTGGCGCTGGCGCCCAAGTCCAACGCCGCCTACCGGGCGATCAACGCCGCCATGGCCGCGGTCGAGCAGGAGGGCCCCCAACGGCCGCCCCTCGCGCTGCGCGACTCGAGCCGCCCCAACGCCACGCATTTCGGCCACGGCCAGGGCTACGACTATCCCCACGACTTCCCCGACGCCGTCCTGGACCAGTCGCTCATGCCCGACGGCATGCGGGAACGCCGGTTTTACGAGCCGACCGACCGGGGCGTCGAGGCCGAGCTGGCCGAGCGGCTGCGGCGCCTGCGCGGACAAACGGACGGCGAGGAGCCCGACCGCCCGTTCTGACAGATCCTGGAGGCCGGGCGGGGACACCGAACCGAGACCATCCGTTCACACGGCCGCAAACCAAGGGACCGATGCGACTCGCCACGATGGGCCCTCCAGCACATCGAACAGGAGGACGAGCGTGTCGCGCAAGACAATCGCCGCCGCCGCGGTCGCCGCGGTCTGTGTGACGTCAATCGCGGTCGCCGCGATCGCCCCGATCGACGAGTACGCGGTCGGGATCGACAAGGGGTACACGACCAAGCGCCTGCTGTCGGTGGGTGACCGCGTACCGGAGACGAGCACCCCCGGCAAGGATTTCCAGATGGTGGGGATCCCCGACGGGCTCGGCGCCCACGAGAACAAGAACGGCACCACGACCGTCTACATGAACCATGAGCTCACCAGCTCGACGCTGTCGGAGCCCGTCATCGGCGAGCCGCTCAACCGCGGCGCCTTCGTGTCGAAGCTCATCGTCGACCGCAAGGGCAACGTCCGCTCGGGTGAGCGTGCCTACGACACCGTCTACGACGAGAACGTCCTCGTCGGTCCGGCGGCGGCGGTCGGCAACACCACGCGGGCCTTTTCGCGGTTCTGCTCCGGATCCCTGGCGGGCAAGGCTGAGGGTTTCGACCGCAACATCTATATCACCAACGAGGAGGACGGCACGCCTGCCAGCACCTTCGACGGCAAGGGTGGCCTCGCGGTCGCGATCACGGGCAACGTCCTGTACACGCTGCCCAAGCTCGGCCGCTTCGCGTGGGAGAACACCCTCGTCCAGCCGGACACGGGTCGACGCACCGTGATGATGGGGCTCGAGGACGGCCCGACCGCGCTCGACCCCGCGGTCGAGAACAGCCAGCTGTACATGTACGTCGGCAGGAAGGACCGCAGGGCCGGCGCGAGCGTGCTTCGGCGCAACGGGTTGGACAACGGCAGCCTCTACGTCCTGGTGCCCGCCAATGCGGTGAACGCCGGCGAGGCCCAGTTCGCCACCGGCACGATCGACGTCGCGTGGCGGGAGATCCCGAACGCCGAGGACCTCGACGAAGCAGGACTCGAAGCCGCGAGCGACGCCGTCGGCGCGTTCCGCTTCGCCCGTCCCGAGGACGGCGCGTTCAACGACAACAACACGAACGAGTTCGTGTTCGTCACGACCGGCGGCGCCGTCGGCGCCAATACGCTCGGACGCCTCTACTCGCTGAAGCTGAACGACGACCCGACCGCGGGCGGCACGCTCTCGATCGTGTACAGCGCTGACAGCGTCATCGCCGCGGGCGGCGACGTCGCGATCAGCCCGGACAACATCGACATCAGCAAGAAGTACCTGATGATCAACGAGGACGGGACCGGCGAGAGCCGGCCCGTGATGGCGGCAAAGGGGCGCGACGGCTCGATCTGGCGCTTTGACATCGACGAGGACGGCGTCGACGCCGGCTCGGCCGTACGGGTCGCCGAGCTCAACTCTCCTGGCCGGGACGGCGTGCCGGTTCCGACAGGCTTCTGGGAGACGAGCGGCATCATCGACACCAAGGGCCTGTTCAAGGGCGGTGAGTCCTGGCTCTTCGATGTCCAGGCCCACGGCCCGACCGCAGCACCGGCGACGAACACGGTCGAGGACGGTCAGCTGCTCCTGATGACCAGGCAGTAGCGTCTCCCCGGACCCCGTGGTCCGCGCGCTCGGAACGGCGCGGGCCACGGGCCCGGACGAACGGGGATTCGCTCCTG
>JBKKDD010000234.1:0-22942 GCA_046708705.1 Miltoncostaeaceae bacterium
GATCAAGGCCCTCTCGGGCGGGATGCGCCGGCGGGTCGCGCTCGCCCAGGCGCTTCTGGGCGAGCCCGATCTCGTCATCCTGGACGAGCCGACGGCGGGCCTCGACCCCGAGCAGCGGCTGCGCTTCCGGGAGATCGTCTCCGGGCTGACCGAGCGGCGCACGGTGGTCCTGTCGACCCATCAGACCGAGGACGTCGCAGCGCTCTGCGGGCGGGTGGTGGTGATGAACGCAGGCGGCACCCTCTTTGCGGGACCGCCCCCCGCGCTCGCCGCCGCCGCCCGGGGGGCCGTCTGGCTGGCCGACGAGCGCGGCCCGGACGCCCACCTGTCTTGGCGCACCGGCGAAGGTCGCCATCGTCACATCGGCGTGGCGCCCGACCTGGCCGAGCTAGTCGAGCCGACTCTGGAGGACGGCTACCTGATGCTGCTCGGCGCTCGGCCGACGGATGAGGCCGACCTGTGAGCGCGCGCCCGACCGTCCTCGCGCTCGCCTGGATCGAGGGCCGGCGGCTGGTGCGCCACCCGTTCGTCCTCGCCGGGGCGGCGCTCCCCGTCGCCGCGTTCCTCATCTACCTCGCCGGCAACGACCAGACCGACGCCTCCTATGAGTGGTCGCTCCTGGTGCCCTTCATGCCCCTCGCGGCTGGGGTGCTGGTCGCGGTCAACCTGTCGGCGCTCCGCAGCCGGCGCGACGGCGCCGAGGAGCTGTATCGATCGCTCCCGGCCCCCGCGTCTGCGCGGACCGCAGGCCATCTCGTCTCGCTGGCGTGGGCGGCGGCCGCCGCCGCGCTCCTTGTCGCGATCGTCGTGGCCGCATTCATGAGCAAGGGCAACTCGCTGCCAAGGCTCGCCGAGGCCGTGACCACCCCGGCGCTGGTCGTCCTCTGCGGCGCCCTCGGGCTGGCGCTGGCGCGCTGGCTGCCGCACCCGGGCGCGGCCACGGTCGGGGTCGTGATGGTGTTCGCCCTCGTGAACGGCGGGGGTGTGCTCGGAGAGTCCACCTCCCGCGGCCTCGTGGTGGGCGGGTTCCTCGTGCTGGCGATCGTCTGCGGCGCGCTCGCCCTGCTGCGCGACCGATCGCAACTCGCGTGAGCGGCCTCCGACATGCCGCGCTGCTCGTACGCCCTACCGTCCGCTCGGCCTCGATGGCGCCGCTCGCCGGGGCGGGCGCCCTTGTGCTCGCCATCCTCGTCCTGAGCGATCCGAGCCTCGGTCGGCTCCGCCTGGCCGCGATCACCCTCAGCGTCGGCGCCGCCTTCGTCCTCGACGACGCGGCGGCCGCGACGATCGCGAGTGCGCCGACGCCGCTTTGGGCGCGGCGCGCCCTGCGACTCGGCCTCGTGCTGGTCCCGCTCGCCCTGCTCTGGGCGCTCGTCTGGTGGCTGGCGGACGGGGCCTCGTGGGCGGTCAGCCTCGAGCTGGGAGCGATGCTCGCCCTCACCATGGCGGCGGCGGCCCTGGCCGCCCAGATCCGTGGCGATGGCCGCGGTGGGGTCGCCGCCGGGCCGGCGCTCCTGGCGCTCCTGTCCGCTGCATACCTGCTCTTGCCCGCCCGCTTCGGGCTCTTTCCTGCCGGCCCCGAGGATCCGCTCTGGGCGTCGGCACACGAGCGCTGGGCCCTCGTCCTCGGCGCGGGCATGCTCACCCTGCTCCTTGCCAGTCGCGACCCGGCGGCCGCCTCCATCTCCTCGATGCCGGGCGGAGGGCGACGGCGGGGGTCAAGCTGAGGGTGCGCGAGTTTCATCGAGTTCGTTCTCCGTCGATCGCCTGACGAGCTCCAACCTCGAAGGTGGTCGGTGATCGCGCCGGGGCTGTGCCGAACGCCCGAACGTCTCATCCTCGCGGCGGTCGCGCACCGCGGCGCATGGCACCCGGAACTCCCGGAGGAACTCGAGGGCGTCGGCGCGAAGGCCGCGCACGTCGATGCCGACGAACGTCACCTCGCCTGCGTGGGCGCGGGCAGAGGCGTTGAGGACCGGTGCCTCCTTCCGGCAGGGGATGCATCAGGAGGCCCACATGCTCAGCACAATCGGGCGCCCGCGGAGTTCCTCGAGGACGAGCCGGCCGTCGGGGAGCGCCGCTCGAAGCTCACGCGGCCACGCCCCTCCGACGACGAGCGCCGCCGCCATGCCGATCAGCGGCGCTGAGGGCCGCGCCCAACCCGGTGGCGCTGCGGCGTGTCGTCGCTTCGCACACCCGTGTCGATGCGCTCACTCACCGAGGGCGCCGTGACGTGGGCAAGGCATGCCGGCTTCGCCGAGCGGCGCGGCGCACCCGCGGATCGTGGTCCGCCTCATCGTCCCGCCGTCGCTACGTTCCTGCGCGGACGGCCCGCCAGGTCGTGCCGGCGTCGTCTGTCCGGTAGAGGAGACGGTCGAACCCGACGACGTAGGCGACCTTCGGGGCGCTCGGTGACCAGGCGACCGGTCCGGCGCCCTTCGCGATCTCCAGCACCCGCGTCCAGGTGCGTCCGGCGTCGCCCGAGCGGTAGATACCGTTCCCTGTCGCCACGACTGTGCGCGGATCGGCCGGGTTGATCGCCACTCCCAGCATCGGCTCACCGATCACCCGTCGCCAGCTGAGACCGGCATCATCGCTGGCGAGGAGACCCCGGATGGTGTCGGCGGCGAGCAACCCGCCCCCGGCCGTCGCCGCGAGACCGAACACCGAGCCCCCGACCTCGCGTGAGGCGACGGCGAACGTCTCGCCGCCGTCAGTGGAGCGGTAGAGGCCCTCCCCCGCCACCGCCGCGTACAGCTCACTCCCGCCGGGGCGGGCGGCGAAGCCGTGCAGGTCCAGGCTCGGCAGCCCCCGGGGACGCATGTCCTGCCACGTCCGCCCGCCGTCGCGGCTGCGCGCGAGCACCAGGTGTCCGGCAACCCAAAGGTCCTGCCCCGTTGGCACGAGGTTCATCGCGTCCCGGCCTGACAGTTCGGTGCTCGCCCAGGTCCGGCCACCGTCGCTGCTTCGGTGAAGACCAGCGTGGCTCCCGAGGGTGATCGCCTCCGGGTCCGACGGGTCGACCAGGAGCGAGTGGTAGTCGGGGGTGTCGGGAAGCCCGACGCTCGTCGCGCTCACACCGGGGGTCGACGGACCGCCGTCGCGTGCGAGCAGGAGGACGGCTCCGACGACGATGAGCGCGGCGACCGGCGCAAGGGCGGCGAGGAACCAACCGAGGCCGCGGCGCGGCCGGTCCGGCCTCGACGCCCTCGTTGCGAGCTGCGGCTTCAGTTTGGGTCGTGCCATCGACCCTCCTCGTCGACCGAATCAGTCGGGCGAACCGGATCCCGTGCGCCGCTCATTGCCTCAAGCTGTGGGAGCCGGACGGCCCCGCCCCGAGCTGCGGGCGATGCCCGCGAGGCCGACGCCGATCCCGACCGCCACGAGCAGCACGGACCACAGCTGCGGTTGGGTCAACCCGACGGCGACATCCTCGTGGCGCCGCACAAACTCGACGAGGAAACGTGACAACCCCATGAGCATTGCAAACAGCCCGAAGAGCGTGCCATCCGATACCCGGCCCCGTAGCCGCAGCAACACTGCCCCCACGAGGAAGGCGCTCAACGCCTCGTAGACGTTCGTTGGGTGGACGCGCTCGAGGGTAGGGACCGTTCCGTCCGGGAAGCTGAGCGCCCAGGGCAAATCCGACGCGACGCCGTACGTTCCGTCTCCTGCGAGCAGGCAACCGATCTGGCCGATGCCGTAGGCGATCGCCAGGGGCGGGGCGATCACCCCCGCGACGAGTCCCAAGCGGAGCCGGACACGGCGGGCGGCGATGACGACCCCGGCGGCGCCACCGATGAGCCCGCCGTACCAGGTGAACCCGGTGCCGCCGAGGTCGTGAAGATTGAGCGACCCGGCATTCTCCGCCAGGTAGTAGAGCTTCGCGCCGGCGAAGCCGGCGAGGACACCGGCCAGGGTCAGCGTGACCGCGGGACTGGTTTCGAGCTGCCGCCGGCCGAGCTCACGCGCGATCATCCACCACGCCACGAGGGCGGCCAAGGCCTTGCTCAGCCCGTAGCTCATCAGGCTGAGCCCGCCGATGTCCAGCAGCACCGGTCTCAACGGCCGCACCCACCCTCCGACGGAACGCCAACGACGTGCTGCGGTATGGGCACGCCGGCGCGACGGGTTGACGCCTCGGTGGCGGGCGGCACGGAGCTCATCGCCGACGATACTACTACAGAGACTGTCGTTGACACATCCCTGAAGTGCCGTGACGACCGTCACCCGATCGCCGCTCAACCGCCGCCTTTCGGTTCCTCGCCGTCGCTACCATCGGCCCGTGCGGCCCGCGAAGTAGAAGCGGACGAAGCCCCGTCTGACCCCGGGCCCGCCGAAGGCCTAAGCCGACCGGACTAGGGCCGGCTCGGCTCCGGCGCGGCGGTTGAGCAGGAAGCGCACCGCCGTCCACCCGAGCGCAACGGCCGCGAGTCGCAGCGCCCAGGCCAGGCCGAGGTCGGCGAGGTCGCCGCCACGCATCGGCATCGGCGCAACCGGGTCAGCGCCGACGCCCGGCCCTGCGACCGCCGCCGCGACGAGCACGACGGACAGCGCCACGCCGACGATCGATCGCACCGTGACACCCCGCTCCGCCCTCGGCCGGGGTGGCGCCGAGCCGCTGACCAGTGCCTCGATCCGTGTCGTGAGCTCGCTCGCGCCACCGGCGACGGCGCGAGAGGCAGCCGGCTGGGCGTGCAGCGCAAGGAGCGCCTCTGCGAGGGCGCGGCGTCCCGCGTAGCGGGTGGCGGCACGATCCGCCGCCACCTCGAAACGAAGGCGCAGGTGGTCGGCGCCGCGGCGCGCCGCCGGCGCCATCCACAGACCCCGCGCGATGGCGTACACGAGGATCTGGCGCAGCGGGTCGCGCCTGCGTGCGTGGGCGGCCTCGTGCGCCAGCACCGCTGCGAGCGCCGGTGGGCTGAGCGAGGCGACGAGCGTCGAGCTCACCACCACCGCGGGGCGCAGGAGCCCGGCGCAGAACGCAAGCGGCTCGGGCAGGTCCGCCACGATCAGGCGGCGGATACCGAGCTGTTTCGCGACCGCGAGTATGGCTGGCGTCGGCGCGGTCGCGTGGCCCGCGGTCAGGCGAAGGGCCTGGTCGCCGACGCGGGCGTGTCGCCACCCGACGCCGACCGCGAGGAACCAGACCGATAGCGCCAGACCGACGGCCAGGACAACCGGCAGGGCCGCCGCCGTGGCCCACGCCCGGGCGCAAGCGTTCACGAACACCCGCACGGGCCCCGCCGAATCCCACCCGATCGCCGCGAGCAACGCCACGGGGAGCGCCAGCGCGCCGGCGACGACGAGCAGCCGTGCGAGCAGCCCCCTCACAGCCGGTCGCCGTCGAGCAGTTCGCGCAGGGTGGCCAGTGCCGCCGGGTCGCCGTCCCTCATCCGGGCGGCGAACGCCGCAAGCGCCTCGGCGCCGTGGGTCTCGATCAGCCGATCGACCGCCTCCCGAGACAGCGCCGCCTGAAGCTCGCTCGCCTCGACCGCCGCCCGGTAATGGTCGCGCCGGCCCTGCCGGCGACGTATCAGCAGGCCCCTGGCGTGCAGACGCGTCATCACCGTCAGGACGGTGGTGTAGGCGAGCTTCACCCCGCGTGCCTCGAGACGGTCGCGAACCTCACGCACCGACGCCTCCCCCGCCCGCCACAGCTCCTCAAGCACCTGGGTCTGGAGCTCTCCGAGATGGCCGAGGGTCGAAGCGCCCTCACCGGGCGGAGGCTCCTGCTCGTGCTTGGCCACGAGCTGAGTGTACCTCCGTTCGGAACCGGACCGGCAACGTGATCGGCCGTCACCTCGCTAAACTACATGCATCGTAGTTATTCGGCCTGTGACAACCACTCAAAAACAGGAGTCGTCGTGAGAGAAGCGCTGCTGGGGCTCGCCGTCCTGGCCTGTCCGATCGGGATGGGGCTGATGATGCTGTTCACGGGCCGCGGAATGTTCGGAGGCTCCAAGCGCCGACAGACCGGGCCGGGCACCTCCAGTGACCTGGCCTCGCTGAAGGCCGAGGCAGCCCGCCTCGACGCCAGGATCGAGAAGATCGAGGCGGCTCGCGCCGACCCCGTGGAACGCTGATGCAGACGGCGATCCTGCTGGCGGCCGTGGGTCTCGCCGCCGCAGCTTGCCAACCGTCGCTTGGATCCAGCGACGTCGTGGCCAGTCTCGTGCTGTGCGACGAGCGACGGGTCACCCATGAGGGTGCGGGTCGTCACAAGGACGAATCGCTCTCGTGGTCGACGCTGCGGTCGAGGTCGCTGACGGGTGGCCTCGGCCAGAGCGCGCTCGACGCGCCGGGTCTGGCGTTCCCACACGATCTTGAGGTCACACACCTGCCCCTGGGGCCCGGTGCCCGCACCAACACCCCAACGTAGGGTGTGACAGCAGACCGCCTCGACGGCCTTACGCCACCGCGCCCGGACGGGACGCGTGTCCAGCATCTCAGAAGCCGGCCGCCATCCGCGTTCACAGCGCCTTCCGCGGGGCCGTAAGATCCGGCGTCTCCCGACGTCATAGTACTGAGCGACGTCACCGGGCCGTGGTCGCAGGCCGCTGGGCCGGGGAGGAACCAAATGAGAGCATCTGAGAGCTGCCGTCCCGCCGGATCGAGGGCACCGGTGCTCGGATTCCGCCTCGCTTTGGCGATTGCCCTGCTGCTCACAGTGGGCGTCGTCGCAGTCATCCGCGCCGCGACGACGGCGCCGACCTTTGCCACGACGTCCTATCCCCTCCTCGGCAACAACCACGTCGCCGGCGACTTCAACGGCGACGGCAGCCTCGACCTCGCAGGCGCGGGGAACGAGTTCGCCTCGGTCCGCCTGAACAACGGAGCGGGGGCTCTCGGGGCGATGGTCCAGTATGCGGCGGGGGGCCCGGCTCAGGACTTGGCGGCCGGCGATTTCACGGGCGACGGCAGGCTCGACCTGGCCGTCAGCATCAACGACCCGCAGACCGGCATGGCGCTCCTCAGGGGTAACGGCGACGGCACATTCGGCACCCCGGTCACGTCGCCCAACACGTCGGGCTTCGACTCTCCCGCGATCGTCGCGACCGACCTGAACAACGACTCCCGGCTCGACGTCGTCATCGCTCATCAGATCGCCTGCTATACGGCGCCATGCAGGGTCACAAGCCTGATGTCCGTGCTGATGGGAAACGGCGACGGCACCTTCCAGCCGTCGCGTGACATCGAGGTGGGCCGGGGCATGTCCGAGGTCGCCGTCGGCGACTTCAACCGAGACGGCATCCGTGATCTTGCGATCGCGGGCGACCAGGGGGCCGTCTACCGCCTGGACGGCGTTGGCGACGGGACATTCGTCCAGCGGGCGACGATGATCGTCGTGGTCGACACGTTCTCCATCCCCGCTACCGACATCGACGTCGCGGACTTCAACGGGGACGGAATCCAGGACCTCGTGGTCGCGGTACCCCATAACGGCAGCCGCACGGCCATCGTGATCGGCAACGGCGACGGGTCGTTCCGCGCGCCGACGATCCTCACCGAGCCCAACCTGCTCATCCCCCAGCAGCAGGCCGTGGCGGACTTCAACGGCGACGGCTTCCAGGACCTCGCCCTCTCCCTCGGGGACGGCACCTCGGGGGTGATGGAGATACGCAACGGCAACGGCGACGGGACGTTCCAGCCGCGCGTGCTCTATCTCCCCCCGCCCCCGAACAGCGTCGGCGGCATCAACATCCTGGCGGCGAACCTGAACGGCGACGGCAGGCCGGATATCGCCCTCCTGCGCGGGGGGGCCTTCCCGGCCTTCCTGGTGATGCTCAACACGACCGGATCGTCGCCACCGCCGACGCCGTCGGCTCCGACGCTCGTCAGCCCGGCCCAGGACGCGACCCCCGCCCAGCCGGTGGCCTTGGACTGGACGGACGTAAGCGCGGCGGCGTCGTACCGGGTCCAGGCAGACGACTCGAGCGACTTCTCCGCTCCGCTCGTCGTCGACCAGATCCTCACGGCGTCCCAGCTCACGGCGCCGATCCTGGCCGCCCGCCGTCACTGGTGGCGGGTCAGGGCCATCAACTCCGCGGGGACGGCGGGCCCCTGGTCGTCGGTCCGGCGCTTCACGCCCCAGGCCGTCGCGCAGGCGCCGGTACTCTCCGCGCTCACGCTCAGCCCCGCTTCTCTCGTGGGCGGCGGCGCCTCCCAGGGCGCCGTTATGTTGACGAGCGCCGCCCCGACCGGAGGCGCGGTCGTGACGCTGTCGAGCGGCAACACGAGCGTGGCCACGGTTCCCGCGAGCGTCACCGTGGCGTCCGGCGCGACCAGTGCGACGTTCACCGTCGCCACCACCCCCGTCAGCGCGTCGAGCTCCGCCGTCATCGGCGGCTCGTTCGGCGGCGCGACGCGCAGCGCGACGCTGACCGTGACTCCTCCGGGACAGTCGGCAAACCTGACCGTGACCGCCACCGGCCGCAGCGGGGAACGGGTCATGTCGAGCCCCGCGGGAATCAACGTCGCGGTCGGCACCAGCGGCTCCGCCCCGTTCACCGTGGGAACGGCCATCACGCTGAGCGCGACGAACGGGCGGGACGTCATCTGGTCCGGGTCGTGCTCGAGCGGCGGGAGCAAGACGAGGAGCTGCACCTTCACGCTCAACGGCAACGCCGCCGTCACCGCGAACGTGCAGTAGCCCTCCCGCCCGTCGCCGCGCCATCCTCCACGGCTCGTGGTCATGGACGGCGGTGATGTTCTCGCCGAGGGCCTTAGGTGGCGAAACGTCAGTCCTCGATGCTGATGATCGGGCAGTTGACGATCGCTCCGACGGCGCCCCAGCGACCGGCCGGGCCGCCGATCTCGCCGTCCCCCGCGAGGTCCTCGATGTCGTCGAAGTCGGTCTGCAGAGTGTTGCGTCCCGCGGTGACGGCATCGGCCGACCAGACCGACAGGTGAACGTCCCACAGCGGGCTGTAGTCTTTCTGCTCGGGACGGGTCTGCACGACGTTCAGCGGGTCGCCCTCACCGAGCAGCGCCGAGTTGAGGCCCTGGCGGTTCGGGTTCGCGATCCCGGTCTGTCCGTTGGTGAACGGGGCGATGCCGCTTCGCGCCGACGTCTCCCTGTCGTTCGAGCCGAGGCCGGGCGCGGCGTTGAGGTTGGGGGCATGGGTCGCCACCTCGAGGGCCGCGACGTCCGGCTGGGACGCATCGAACGAGACGTAGAACACTCTCTCGCCCTCGTAGAACCCGATGCTCTCGTTGAAGGTGGCATACCCACCGGCGATCGGGGCGGCGAGCTTGTCGTGTGATCCGGTGGCGTTCTTGACGTGCGGCGCGTTGATGACCGTACCGTTCGGCAGGCGCACCAGCGGGCTGTAGTCGGCCTGGCCGACCGACCCCGGGGTGGCGGCAAGGGGAGGGAACCCGAGGGACCCGGGCGTGACGACGCGGTCGGGCGAGAAGTCGACGGTGTCCTCGACGTGAAGGACGCCGTTGCGGTCGTACCGGCCGCTCTGGACCGCGGCTGTGCCGGCGGCGTTGGCGAGCTTCGGCGAGTGGTTGACCCCGCGACGCCTGGCGTCCTTCTTGTTCGAGGACTCGGTGACGACGTAGTACGCGGTCTCCCCGTCGGCGTCGACGCTGCGATGGACCTTGAGCGTCGCGCGGTTGTTGGCGGTGTCCTCGCGGGCGCTACTGACGAGCAACTCGCGCCCATCGGCGCCGCCGCTGCTCCCGGCCATGGCGGCGGGAGCCGTGAAGGCGAGCGCCACAGTCGCCGCGACCGTGACTGTACGGATGGTGACTCTCATACGTTCTCCTGATTCGTGAGGTGACGCAGGCGAGGCTAAGCCCCGGTTCTGAACCAGGGCTTACGCTGACCTGAATTCGCTGTGATGCACACGCGATGCCTCTCGCCCGGCTGCAGGGGGCGGCGCTGGGCCGGCGGCTCCTTGCGCTGACCAGCAAGCGTCGCAAGAGCTACGGGGAACTCGCCAGCCGATGGTGCGCTCGAGCGATGAGGGGACTCAACCAGGCTCACGGCTGAGAGGATCTTCCGGATGCGCGTCGCGGTGATCACCGACATCCACGCCAACCTGCCTGCCTCGGGCGGCGTGTTGGTCCGGCTCGAGCTCCAAGACGTATCCCGGACCCTCGCCACGATCCGCGCGTCCGGACCAGTTTCGCCACGGCTGCAACATCGTCTTCACTCCCAACGCGACGACCGCGCTCGCGGCGGCCGATCAGATCGCCGTTCAACCCATCTTCGACGCGGTGCCGGCTCCGAGCCTGACGAGCGCCGTGACCGGGGGGACCGGGCGCTTCACGGGCGCGACCGGTCAGCTCGTGTCCAAGGAGGGCGCCCCGACGGCCTCATCGACGTGACGTTCCAGCTCACTCGCCGGTAACCCGCCGCATCCGGGGAGCCGTGGGTCGCGATGCCCACGGCCTCCCGGATGGCCCGATCGCACACAGGGTGGGTCAGGACTGCGCGCCCTGCTTGGTCACGACCACCTCGAGGTACTCACTGTGGGCGACCATCGTTCCGTCATCGGCGGTGTTGTGCGTGGCGACCAGGTCGAGCAGGGCCTGCCGGAGCTCGATCTGCCCGGACTCGTCCAGCGTCGCGAACGCCTTGTGCACCGGGCCGTACACCGCGCGCCAGAGCGTGACCCACTCCTCGGGTGAGCGGGAGCGGAACGCAAACGTCCGCGACTCGATGTTGATCGACTGGACGTCGCGCGCGAACAGCTCGGCGAGCCGGTCCGGCGTTCCCCACAGGGCGGGCGAGCGCATGCCGGCGGGCGGCGGCACGAACCCGCCGATCGTCTTGAACAGTTGGCCCACGAACCCGGACGGGGTCCAGTTGGCCAGGCCGATCCGGCCGCCGGGGCGCGTGACCCGAAGGAGCTCGGCTGCCGCGACCTCCTGGTTGGGGGTGAACATGACGCCGAAGCTCGACGCCACGGCGTCGAACGAGTCGGACGCGAACGGCAGCGCCGCGGCGTCCGCCTCCTGGAAGCTGATCGCGAGGCCCTCCCCGTCGGCGCGCCGGCGTCCGTTCTCCAACAGGGAGGGGACGTAGTCCGTCGACACGACGTCGCAGAAGCGTCGCGCCGCCGCGAGGCTGACATTGCCGTTGCCCGCCGCGACGTCCAGGACCTTCTCGCCTGCATGCAGGGCAAGCGCCTCGCACAGCCGCTCGCCGACGATCTGCAACGTCGTTCCGACGACCGAGTAGTCGCCCGAGGCCCACGTCGCTTGCTGACGTGCCTTGATCGCCGCGAGGTCGGGTGTCGTGGGGGTCGTGGTCTCTGTCACTGCGGTGCCCATAAGAGTGTGCTCCTTGTCGTGGTCTCGTCGCCACACCGGCGACTGTGTGACCACGGTACGAGCGCCCTCGCCGCAGCGCTTGGAGGCCGTCTGAAGAAACCGTGAAGAGTTGCGGCAGAGGCGCGGAGAGCTCAGCCCGCGGCGTGGCGAAGCAGCTCGGCGCGCGTGCGATGCACGACGTCGGCGACCGGTGACGCGCCGCCCTCATCGTGCAACTCCTGGTAGTGGGTCTCGCCGAGTCGGGCCATGAGGTCGTCGGCCGCGACCAGCGTGCGTTCCCGTAAGGGGGCGACGAACGGCGGCCCCCCCATCGCCGCACGCTTCTCGACTGCCCCGATGACCTGCGCGGCGAGCTCATCCGCGCCGATGGTCATGAGCGCGACGACGCACTTCGCGAGGGTGAGCCACTGCTGTGACCACTCCCCGGCCCGGTGCCAGGTGTCGACCGCGTCGGCCAGACCCCGCAACGCACGGTGGACCTGGCCCTGCACAATCAGGAGCCCGCTCAACTCGGTCCTGGCAAACGCGCTCATCCAGCGGTTGCCCGCCTGACGCGCGATGGCGTCGCACTCCTCGAACGCCCGCAGCGCGGCGGCGACGTCGTCATGGGTCGCGAAGCCGATGGCGGCCCATCCGGATGCCAGATCGGTCGGGCTCCCGCTCTCGCCGATCGAGCGGGCACGGAGCGCCAGCTCGGAGGCCTCCTCGAACGCGCCGGTGGAGCTGAGCGCGACCGACATCATGTAGGCCCCGTGCGCGATGCGCGACGGGTCGCCGTCCGCCTCTGCCAGCGCGAGCTGGCGCCGCCCTGCGGCCAGCCCTTCGGCGACGTCTCCCTGCACGTAGAGCACGTTGGCCTGGACCCGCTGCGCAAGCCCGCACGTGGCCACGCCGCGCGAGGACTCCTCGGCCTCGACCGCATTGGCGAGCCTCAGCGCGGTCTCGAACTCGCCGCGCAGCCAGGCGGCATACGCCCGGATGCCCGTGACGCTCGGAGACAGGGGGTGCTCGGCGGCGCCCGGGCAGTCGAGCGCCGCGTCGGCCCAGCCCAACGCCTCGTAGCGCATCGACCGCATCCCGTACTCGCGGAGCGAGCTCGTCAGCGTCAGCGCGGTATGGGCGTCCCCGCGTTTGACGGAGAGACGCAGGGCGGCTCGCAGGTCGGCGAACGAGGCCTCGGCGCGTGCGTTCGCCACGCCCTCGCCCGGGCCGCGCTGCGCCGCGGCGACGGTGACGGCGAGACCGGCGTGGTAATCGGCATGACGTGCCGCCAGCGCATCTGCGGCCCCGGCGTCGAGCTTCGATCGTCCGTAGTCACGCAGGGTCTCCAGCATCTCGTAGCGCGTGTGACCGCCGACCGGTGGGCGGACGGCGATCATGGAGCGCTCGACCAGGCTCGTGACGAGGTCGAGCGCGTCGAGCTCGTCCCGTCCGCCGCAGACGGCGGCCGCCGCCTCCAGCTCGAACTGCCCGGCGAAGATGGCGAGCTCGTCGAACAGTCCCTGGGCGTCCGGGCTCAACAGGTCATACGACCACCGCACGGCATCCTGCAGCGCTTGATGACGCGGGTCGCCGCCGCGGCGGGCGCCGCGAAGCAGGCGGAACCGCTCGTCCAGACGGGTCTCGATCTCGTCCATGCTGAGCGTCGCGACGCGCGCCGCGGCGAGCTCGATGGCGAGCGGCATCCCGTCGAGCCGCCGGCAAACCCGCACGACCTGTGGCGTCGTGATGTCGTCCAGGACGAAGCGGGGGTTGGCGGCGCCCGCCCGCTCGGCGAACAGCTCGACGGCCGGCGCGCCGCGTAGCGTCGTCTGCCCGCCGGGCGCAGGCTCGTCGCCGATCGCGAGCGGCTCCACCGGCCAGATGCGCTCACCGCGCACGGCGATCGGCTGACGGCTCGTCGCGATCACACGCATACCCGGTGCCGATTGCAGAACACGGTCGACGATCGCGGCGAGCGACTCGACCAGGTGCTCGCAGTTGTCGAGCAAAAGCAGCGCCCTGCGCGGCCGCAGCATGGTGATGACGGCGTCCTCCAGCGAGATGTCACGCCGTCGCTGCACGCCGAGCGCGGTCGCGAGGGCATCGAGCGTCCCGCCGGAATCGACGGTCACGAACTCGACCGGGTACACACCGTCTGGAACGCTCGGCTCGAGCGCACGCGCCAACTCGTAGGCGACGCTCGTCTTCCCCACGCCGCCGGGGCCGACGAGCGTGACCAGGCGAAAGCGCGTGAGCTCCTGCTGCAGCTCGTTGAGCAACGTCTGGCGGCCGATGAGCCGCAGCACGGCGCCCGGCAGCGACGACTCGGTGGCCGCGACCACCGGCGGCTCCGGCCCGGACGTCGGGGCGTTCGCCGCGGGCGGGGCGCTCTGTTCCGTCACGTGGGCGATGAACTCGTACCCCCTGCCGCGCACGGTGCGGATGACGGTCTGGCGCGACCCGCTGTCGCCGACGACCTTGCGAGCGGCACGGATTCGCGTCGTCAACGACGCCTCGCTGATGAACCGCGTCCCCCAGACCGCGTCGAGAAGCTCCTCCTTGGTCACGAGGCGGCCGGGGTTCCGGACCAGGTGGGTGAGCACGTCGAACACCTGCGGCTCCATGGGACACGGATCGCCGCCGCGAAGCAACACGTAGCGCCCGGTATCCAGCACACATTCGTCGAAGGCATAGATCACGGAGATCTCCGAACCGTGTGTCGCACATCCTTCTCGGACAATAGCCCCTCTCCACGAGTGGCGACTCTCCGCGTGGCAGGCTCCGTCGAGCACCCGGCGACACCTTGAATCAGGGTGGTTTTCTCTCTCGATTCGAGAGTGACGACCCACCGACCCTCCAGGCCGCAAGCCGAGACGGACGCAGTCCTGGATCCCAGGCGTCCGCGGGCGCAGTTCCACGACCGTCGCGGGTCGGGTTTAGGTCTCGTGCCAATGCCGTCGCGTGCCCGGTCTCACGATGGGCTTTGACACAGATGCGCCACACCTCCCGCCGAGCGTCCCGGCTCTCTTTGGTATGAGACCGGCCTTCATCCCTTACCCGAAAGGGATTACGGCAATCCCGATCTGGTCATCTCCCCCAAAAGGTTAGTGCCTTAACCATACTTTAGATACTGGATTCATGACCTTCGTTCAGTATCGAAAGGCAAAAAATCGTCCTAACGTCCTCGGAAATAGGGCCCACGGCTTGTGCCGGTTCTCGGGACGAGTCGTCGTTCAACAAAAGTCGGCGTCACGCCCCCGGTTCGGTACGCCGCAGACACATTTCCAGGGAGGGATTGAGATGAAACGAAGGATCCGGCAGAGCCGCAGGCTGCGCGCGGCACTCGGAGGAGTGCTGGGCGCAGGCGCGCTCGTGGGTGGCGTCGGCGTGAAGGAGGCAGAGGCCGTCACGTTCATCAAATCCGACCTCGACTTCATGCTGCAACAGATCAAGATCTCCGAGGCCCATGCGGGCGGCGGGGAGCTTCTGGGCACCGGTCCGCTGCAGGTGTCGAACCCCCTGTTCCCGTACGGGGTGCGGACCGTCGACGGACGCCTGAACAACCTGCTTCCCGGCCAGTCGGAGTTCGGCGCGGCCGACACCCAGTTCCTGCGCCTGACCTCGCCGCTCTTCCGCGAGGGCGAGCTGTTGACCATCGACCCGGATGGTCCCGGCAACGGGCAAGCCGTCGGCGACACGACGAACTACAACCAGACCCGCGGCTTCGTCCAGGACTCGGCGCCGCGCAGGATCAGCAACCTGATCTCCGACTCGACCAAGGACAACCCGGCGGCGGTCGCCGCCGCGACCGCGCGCGACGGCTCGGTCGCAACCAACGAGGTGCAGACCCTCTCCGGGTCGGCCAGCGCCCCGTTCCAGATCACATTCAACGGGCAGACGACCACCAGCCTGTCGCCCACCGCGACCGCGGCCAACATCGAGAGCGCGCTCGTGGCGCTGTCGAACGTCGAGCCGGCGGACATCACCGTCACAGGCGGACCCCTTCCCGGCGTCGTCACCATCGCCTTCCAGGGCGCGTTCGCCGGGGAGAACATCCCGCAGATCACGGTGTCGGTCGCCGAGCTCACCGGAGCCACGGTCGCGACCTCGACCGGTGGCGCGGCGGAGATTCCAGAAGTCCCCGCCGTCAACGAGGTGCAGACCATCTCCGGGACGCCGACCGCGGACTACACGCTGACGTTCGGCGCCGACACGACGGCGTCCATCCTCTCGACCGCTACGGCGGCTGACGTCCAGGCCGCGCTCGAGGCGCTTCCGGGCATCGGCGCCGGTAACGTGGCCGTGACGGACGGCCCCCCGCCTGCGACCTTCACGGTCACGTTCCAGGGCACCCTCGCCGGCACGAACGTCGCGGAGCTCTCGAGCAACTCGCTCGATCTGACGATCGCGACGGCCACAGAGGGCGCCGCAGCGGTCGCCGCAGTCCCAGCGGTCAACGAGGTACAGCGGATCTCCGGGACGCCGAGCGCGTCCTTCCGGATCACGTTCGATGGCCAGACGACAGCGGCGCTCGACCCGACCGTCGATGCCGCAGCGGTGCAGACCGCGCTTGAGGCCCTGTCGAATATCGCGCCCGGGGACGTCGCGGTGGCGGGCAGCCTGCCCGGGGGCATCGACATCACGTTCCAGGGTGCGCTCGCCGGCACCAATGTGGCGGAGATCACCCTCACGGCCGCGGCAGTGACCGGTGTGCGCGCGACCACGACGCACACGGGCGGGGACTTCTTCATCCCCAACTCAGCGCCGGACGAGGGCCTGTCAGCCCCGTACAACTCGTGGTTCACGTTCTTCGGCCAGTTCTTCGATCACGGCCTCGACCTGCTCAACAAGGGCGGCAACGGCACCGTGTTCATGCCGCTCAAGGCCGATGACCCCCTGATCCCCGGACCGGACGGCATCCTCGGCAACGCCGACGACCTGCCGCCGCACCGGCGGTTCATGGTGGTCACCCGGGCCACCAACCGCCCTGGCGGGGGAGTGGATAACCCGGCGACGCCGTTGATCAACGAGAGCCTGGTCCACGAGCACACCAACCAGACGACCCCGTTCGTCGACCAGAACCAGACCTACACCTCACACCCCTCCCACCAGGTCTTCCTGCGCGAGTACGAGCTGGACGGAACCGGCCGTCCGGTCGCGACCGGACGTCTGCTGGATCGTCCCGACCCGGCCGGCGGGCTCGCCCGCTGGGAGGACGTCAAAGCCCAGGCCGCGACGATGCTGGGGATCCAGCTCAGCGACGTGGACATCCTCAACCTGCCAAGGCTCGTCACCGACCAGTACGGCAAGTTCATCCCGGACCCGGACACCGGCTTCGCGCAGATCGCGACGACGACGCTCGGCGCGGTCGTCGTCGGCAATCCCGCCGGCGGCGGCGTTCCCGTGCCCGCGAACGCGATCAGGACCCGTCACGCGTTCCTGGACGACATCGCCCACACGGCGGTTCCGAGCGGTGACCTGGACGGCAATCCGGCCACCCCGGGTCGCGGTCCGCTCAGCGCCGACCTGGACACCGAGATCGGCATCGTGACGCCGAACCCCGATGCGACCGTCGACTACGACGACGAGCTGCTCGGCGCGCACTTCATTACCGGCGACGGTCGCGGCAACGAGAACATCGGCCTGACATCGGTCCACCACGTGTTCCACGCCGAGCACAACCGCCTCGCCACCCATATCCAAGAGGTGATCGTCGACAGCGCCAACCTGGCGTTCCTCAACGAGTGGCTGCTGACACCGGCGGCCGCGATCCCGGCGGGGATGGACCCGGCCGCGCGTGCGGCGTTCATCGCCTCGCTCACCTGGAACGGGGAGCGCCTGTTCCAGGCCGCCCGCTTCGGCACCGAGATGCAGTACCAGCACCTCGTCTTCGAGGAGTTCGCGCGCAAGGTCCAGCCGGAGGTCAACATCTTCGCCGGCTACCACACCGACATCAACCCGGCGATCGTCGCCGAGTTCGCGCACGCCGTCTACCGCTTCGGCCACTCGATGCTCACCGAGACCGTGCCCCGCGTCAACGCGGACGGCTCGCGCAACGACGTCGGGCTGATCGAGGCCTTCCTCAACCCGGTCGCGTTCAACGACGACGGCGACGGCAACCCCTCGACGTCCCTGACCGCTCGTGAGGCGGCCGGATCGGTTGCGGCAGGCACAACCCGCGATGTCGGTAACGAGATCGACGAGTTTGTCACCGGCGCGCTTCGCAACAACCTGCTCGGGCTGCCGCTCGACTTGCCGGCGATCAACCTCGGACGGGCCCGTGACACTGGCATCCCGTCGCTCAACGCGGCGCGCAGGGAGTTCTTCGCGGCGTCTGCCCACCCCGGGCTCACCCCGTACGAGAACTGGTCGGACTTCGAGCTCAGCCTGAAGAACCCGGCCTCGCTGGTCAACTTCATCGCCGCCTACGGCAAGCACGGCGACATCGTCTCCAAGACGACGATGGCCGACAAGCGCGCAGTCGCCAAGGCGATCGTGACAGGAGCCGGCCAGACCCTGTCGGACCTGACCGTGTACAACCCGCCCGCCGACCGTCTCGACTTCCTCAACAGCACCGGCCTCTGGACGACGACCGAGGGCACGCTCGACTCAGACGGGTTCACCCGCACCGGGCTCGGTGACGTCGACCTGTGGATCGGCGGTCTCGCCGAGAAGCAGATGCCGTTCGGCGGTCTGCTCGGCTCGACTTTCAACTACGTGTTCGAAGGCCAGATGGAGCGGCTGCAAGACGGCGACCGCTTCTACTACCTGGGTCGCCTCGCCGGCCTCAACTTCCTGACGGAGCTCGAGGGCAACTCGTTCGCCGCCATCATTCAGAAGAACACGGACGGCTTGGTCCACCCACCGGCGGACGTCTTCTCGCGGCCGGACTTCATCATCGAGGCGGGGAACACCCCCCACCTCGCGGACGACCCCGACACCGTCGAGGACGAGTCCGCGCTGGTCATCACCCAGCCCAACGGCACGATCCGGTTCATCGGCGGTCAGCACGTCGTGATGGGCGGCACCGCCGGCAACGACAGGATGCGCGCCGGCATCGGCGACGACACCCTCCATGGTGACGCCGGTGACGACCGCCTCGAAGGCGAGGCCGGGAACGACGTCCTCCTGGGTGGCGAGGGCGACGACATCCTCACCGACCTGTTCGGCATCGACAACATCAAGGGTGGCCCCGGCAATGACGCCATCAGCGCCGGCACCGGCACCGGCGACCTCACCCTCGCGGGCGCCGGCAAGGACTTCGTCGTCCAGGGCACCGACGAGAAGGAGGCCTTCCTCGGCACCGGCGACGACTTCATCAACGGCAGCGACGGCATCGACACCATCTTCGGTGACGAGGGCGACGACTGGATCGAAGGCGGCAACCAGTCCGACCTGTTGCAGGGCGGAAACGGCGCCCCGTTCCAGGACGACGCCGGCACCGGCAACGACGTCATCGACGGAGGCGGCGGCAACGACGACTACGACTCCGAGAGCGGCGACGACATCCTGATCGCCGGCATCGGCACCGAGCGCATGGAGGGCATGCGCGGCTACGACTGGGTCACCCACTTCAACGACCCGCTTCCCGCCAACTCCGACATGAACTTCACCGGCCTGCAGCCCCCTGACGAGGACAACGTCCGCGACCGCTTCGATGACGTCGAGGGCCTGTCAGGGTGGAACAAGAACGACATCCTGCGGGGTGACAACGGCGTGCCCGATGCTGGTGACCCTGCCCTGCAGGACCTGACCAACCCCGGGCTCATCACAGACCTGGGCGGCGTCATCGGCGGAGCCCCGACAGTCGCCGGCACACGCAACATCCTCATCGGCGGCGGCGGCAGCGACATCATCGAGGGCCGCGGGGGCGACGACATCATCGACGGCGACGCCTACCTGGACGTGCACCTGACGCCCGACGGCGGCGTCACGAAGTTCGACGGGATGAGCAAGCCCCCCACCGGCGGTGGCCAGACGCTCCAGCAGCGTGTGTTCGCCGGCACCCTCAACCCGGGGAACATCACAATCGTCCGGGAGATTCACACAAGCGAGGAAGGCGTGGACACCGCCGTGTTCTCGGGTCCGCGCGCCGACTACGACTTCACCCTCGACGCCACCAGCACGACGCTCCTGACGATCACACACGCTCGGAACAACCTGCGGGTCAACGACGGCACCGACACGCTCAGGAACATCGACCGGCTTCAGTTCTCGGATCAGATCGTCGACATCAACCTGACCCTCACCAACGTCCTCCCGACGGGCTCGGTGACGATCAGCGACACGACGCCGACCGAGGATCAGCTGCTGACGGCAAGCGCCGTGGGCGTCACGGACGCCGACGGTCTCACCGGCGCAGTGTTCACGTTCACCTGGCAGGCCGAGGAGCCGGCCGGCGTCTGGACCACCGTTGGCACCGGCGAGACGTTCACGCCGGGAGACCTCCAGGTGGAAGCACCCCTGCGCGTGGTGCTCTCCTTCACCGACGACGGGGGGGTGTTCGAGCAGATCATGTCGGCCGTCACGGCTCCCGTCGAGAACATCAACGACCCGGCCACCGGTGCGCCCGTCATCAACGACACCACACCTGCGCAAGGACAGCTGCTGACGGCGTCGCTCGGAACCATCGACGACGCCGACACGCTCCTCGACTCGCTGTTCAGCTTCCAGTGGCAGCAGTTCGACCCGGTCGCCAACCCGTTGGCAGACCCCAACAACCCCGCCAACAACGGGCTCTGGGTGAACGTCGGCACCCCGAGCGCCGGGGCGCTTGCCCCGGTCACCAACAGCTTCACACCTGGGGCAGCCCAGGTGGGAATGCAGCTTCGGGTGGTCGTGTCGTTCCTGGACCACCTCGAGGGAGCGGAGTCACGGGCCTCGCTGGCAACGGCCGCGGTCACCGCACCCGGCGTACCGCTGTTCGCCCCGCTCACGCTGGGTCGGGCGGCAACCGCCGCCACGATCACATCGCGGGCTGTCGTGGCACGCGGGGTCCAGGTGGCCATCACCGCACCGGCGCGGACGCAGGTCCTGCGGGTTCGTGTGTTCAAGCAAGGCAAGTCGAAGCCCGCCGCGACCGTCTTCATGAAGGCCAAGCAGGGCAAGGCGCTCCTGAAGCTCCGTCACGGCGCGATCGTGCGGGTGCTGAAGCGCGGCGGAACGTTCCGTCTCGAGCTCACGCCCGGCGTCAGCCGCAGCGAGCTGGGCTCCTCGACGTGGCGCAAGATCACCGTGCGCAAGCGGTAACCCGGCTGCACCACAGCGACGATTGAGAGAGTGGCCCGCTTCGGCGGGCCACTCTGCATTTGGGCGCCGCACGCGGCGCGTCGCTCCCCGGTCGAGGGTCACCGGGGTGGTGAGGCCGCTTGCATGCCGGGCGGCGATTGGACACGCTTGCCCATATGAGCATCGGGATCCTCATCTACGCGGGCGTCGACCTGTTCGCGAAGCGTATCGGCCCGGACGGCGCGACCGGGGACGTCCGGTGGGTCGACGGAGGCGCGGTGGTGACGTCGGGTGGCCTGTCGTCGGGCGCCGGACGCGAGCTGGCCGTGCGCACCGCGCAGATCGAGTACGACTGGGATCCCGGCGCCGGTCGCTGATGGGGGCGGTGCCGAGTCAGGCGGCGACCGGGCAACCCCGTCCGCCGGTCGATCACGGCTGGGTGCGCAGGCTCGGCCCCTGGGTCGGCATCGGCACGAGCCCGGCGGCGCTCATGGTGGGCGGCGGGGTCGCGGACGGCAACGAGACGTGGCGGCTGGCCGTTGCGGTGCTGGTGGGCGTCGCGGTGCTGACCGGCCTGGCCGTCGCGCAGGGCATGCTCGGACAGCGTCGCCACGCCAGGCTGCGGACGCTCACGGCTGACGCCCTGGGCAGGGAAGGCGGACAGCGGATCGCCTCGCCGGTGCTCGCGGTGATGATGGTCGGGTGGTTCGGGTTCAACACGAGCGTCGCCGGCGCCGGGCTCGGCCGTTTGCTGCACGCGCCGTCCCGGGTGGGCATGGTCCTGTTCGCCCTCGCGATGCTGGCGGTCGCGTGGCGCGGCCTCAACGCGCTGTCATGGGTGGCCCTGGCCGCGGGCCTCGCGACGATCGTGCTCGCGATCGACGGACTGCGGATCGCGCTTGCCGACCGCACCGGTCCGCTCTTGGGCGACGGTGTGCCCCAAGGTGAGCTCGGAATGCTCCCTGCCATCGCGGTGATGGTGGGCTACGGGGCAGCCTTCGCGCTTCGCACCCCGGACTTCACGTATGACCTCGCACGCCCACGCCAGGTGGCGTGGTGCGCGACGGTCGGTCTGACGGCCCCGCTCCTCGCGTTCGCCGCCGCGGGCGCCCTCCTGGAGCTGTCGACGGGCACGTGGAACCTGGTGGGGGTGCTGGAGCGGTTGGGGAGCCCGACGGTGGCGTATGCGTTCGTCGCGCTCGGCTTCACCGGCTCCGTGCTGACCAACCTCCACAGCGGCGCCCTGTCGTTCGAGGATGCAGTCCCCCGGCTGACGCATCGCCGCGCGCTCGTGATCGTCGCGGTGACCGGCACCGCGCTCGCGGCCCTGGACTTCGCCGACAGCATGATCGGGTTCCTGACCGCGATGGCGCTGGCGGCGCCATGCCTGATCGGCGTGTTGTGGATAGGCGAGCTCCGCGGGGAACGCATGGTCGGCCGCTACATCGGACGCGGCATCGGCGCCTGGGCGACCGGCATCGGGGTCGGCGTCGCGCTCCGCCTGGTCGACTCGCCGCTCGCGCTCGCCGCGGGCATCATCGCGGCCGCCGCCGTCGCGGCCGCCCCGTCGCTGCGAGCCGCGCGACCACCCGGGGATCGGACGAGCCCATGATCGCGAGAGTCCGCGATGTTTGCCGCTGCGATCATTGCGGGCAAATGACCCGTACCCGCGGACGGAGTCCGCACCCACCTGGAAGGCCTGTGACCGAACATGAGTGACTTCAACGACGACGTCGAGCTGGACACGTCGCAGGTCGAGGACGGGCGCGGCGGCCTGCGTGGGCGCGGCGGACTGGCCGCCGGGGGCGGCGGCCTCGGCATCATCGGGATCATCATCGTGATGCTCCTGGGCGGTAACCCGTTCGGTGGCGGCGACGGCGGGCTGGGCGGCTTGCAGGGCCTGGACGGTCAGGTCGCTGGCGATCCGGGGTCGAGCGGCCTTGCCGATTCCTGTCGCACCGGGGCCGACGCCGACACCAAGGAGGACTGTCGCATCGTCGGCTACGTCAACAGCATTCAGGCGTACTGGACCGCGGAGTACACGCGCCGCGGCGGGACGTACGCTCCCGCGCGCACGCGCTTCTTCGCGGGCCAGGTCGACACCGGCTGCGGCGGCGCGACCTCGGCCGTGGGGCCGTTCTACTGCCCGCTCGATCGACGGGTCTACCTGGACCTGGGCTTCTTCGACGACCTGCGCGACAAGTTCGGCGCCTCGGGCGGGCCGTTCGCCCAGGCGTACGTCGTCGCGCACGAGTACGGCCATCACGTCCAGAACCTGCAGGGCACCCTCGAGCAGATCGGCAACGACCGGCAGGGCCCCCAGTCCCGGGCCGTGCGCGCCGAGCTCCAGGCCGACTGCTACGCGGGCGTGTGGGCGAAGAACGCCGTCGGCACGGGCTTCTTGACGAGGGTGACCGAGGAGGACATCTACGAGGGCCTTGAC
>JBKKDD010000235.1:0-3665 GCA_046708705.1 Miltoncostaeaceae bacterium
CTCCGGCAGGGGCGCCATGCCGGCGAGCGCGAACACGAGGTACATGAGCGTCTCGGTGATGTTGTCGCCCTGGGCGGGGCAGCCGGGGATGTTCACGATCGGGATGCCGGCCTTCGATTTCCAGCCCCAGCCGAGGTAGTCGCACAGCCCCATCGCGCCGGTCGGGTTGTTCTTCATCGCCGGGATGCCGCCGTAGGTCGCGCAGGTCCCGACGGCGACGACCGCCGCCGCTTTCGGCGAGAGGCGGTCGATCCATTCGTTGGTCGTGATCGGCTGGCCGTTGGAGGGGTTGACTCCCATTCCGGTCCAGTGCCCGTCGCCGTTGATCTTCTCATTGGGGACGGAGCCCTCGAGGATGAGTACGAACGGATCGAGCTTGCCATCCTCGGCGTCGTACCAGGCCTGCATGAACTCTTGACCCTGCTCGACGGCGAGGACCGTGTTGTGGACGACGACGCGCGGCATCCCCGGGATCGCCCCGGTGATGATGTCCTCGAGGCTCGGGTTCGTCGCCCCGGTCATGGCCACGCTGTCGCCCTCGCAGCTCAGGCCGGTCGTCAGCCAGATCACGTGGGCGGTAATCGCCTCCGTTGCGGCTTGATTGGGCACGAACTCGATCGCCATCATCGCTCCTTGTCTCGTGTGTCAACAGATACGCGGTAGTGGATCCCCGACCAACTGGTCGAGCACCCGTCTGCCGCCGAACGCCGTCTCCAGCAACACCATCCCGGGCGGCTCCGCCCGGACCTCGCCGATCTCGACCGCCCGCTCGCCGCCGGGCACCGCACGCAGGGCCTCCAGGGCCTCGTCGCGCGCCTCGGGCGCGACGCACACCACCATCACCCCTTCGTTGGCGACGTGCATCGGGTCGATGCCGAGGATCTCGGCCGCGCCGGCGACGACCGCGTCGACCGGCACGTCGCGCTCGCGGATGACCATGCCGACGCGCGACGCCTGGACGAGCTCGTTCAGCACAGACGCGACGCCGCCGCGGGTCGCGTCGCGCAGGCAGCGCAGCGACGGGCCGGCCGCGTCCAGCAGCGCATCGACGGCGGGCCAGAGCGAGCGCGTGTCCGAGCTGATCTCGCCGTCCAGGTCGAACTCGCCGCGCGCGAGCATCACAGCCATGCCGTGCGCGCCGACTGGACCGGACAGGAGCACGCGGTCACCGGGCCGAAGCCCCGCCGGCGACAGGGTCGCCCGCGCGTCGCGCGCGCCGACACCGGTGGTCACGATGTACATGCCGTCGGCCTTGCCGCGCTCCACGACCTTGGTGTCGCCGGCGACGATCTCGACGCCCGCCAGGCGGGCGGCGGTCGCCATGGCCTGCACCTCGGCTTGGAGCGTCTCGGCGTCGAGGCCCTCCTCGAGGATCAGGGCGACGGTCACGGCAGCAGGGCGAGCGCCCGCCATGGCCACGTCGTTGGCCGTGCCGTTGATCGCGAGCTCGCCGATCGACCCGCCGGGGAAGCGCAGTGGCCGCACGACGAAGCTGTCGGTGCTCATCACCAGGTCGACCCCGGCGATCGCGGCGCGGCCGGCGTCGTCGAGCTCGGCCAGGGCGGCCCCGCCCAACGCGGGCACCAGCAGCCCCTCCACCAGGCTCCGGCCGGCCTTGCCGCCGGCCCCGTGCGCCATCGTGATCCGCGCGTCGCGGAAGCGCACCGGCTTGGCGCGAGCGGTCTCGATACGGTCGAGGACCTGCTGCTCGCGCTCGCCGACACTCGAGCGGCTCATGTCACGACCTCGCGCTCGCGATCCAGGCGCCCGTAGTTGTAGTAGGCGGCGCAGGCGCCCTCGGACGAGACCATGCAGGTGCCGATCGGCCGCTCCGGCGTGCAGGCGGTGCCGAAGACCTTGCACTCCCACGGCTTGATCACTCCCTTCAGGACCTCGCCGCACTGGCAGGCCTTGGGATCGGCGATCCGTACGCCCGGAGTGGCGAAGCGAAGCTCCGCGTCCAAGTCGGCGTACGCGTCGGACAGGCGCAGCGCGCTCTGCGAGATGAAGCCAAGGCCACGCCACTCGAAGTGCGGGCGAAGCGCAAAGACCTCGGACAGCACCTGGAGCGCCGCAACGTTGCCCTCCCACGGCACGACGCGGGTGTACTCGTTCTCGACCTCGCACCGCCCGTCGCCGAGCTGGCGCAGGATCATCAGGATCGCCTGCAGCACGTCGAGGGGCACGAATCCCGCGATCACCACCGGCTTGCGATAGTCGGCCGGGATGAACTCGAACGGCCGGCCCCCGACGATCGTGCACACGTGACCAGGCCCGATGAACCCGTCCCGGCGCAGGTCGGGGGAGTCGAGCAGCGCCCGCAGCGGCGGCACGATGGTGACGTGGTTGCACATCACCGAGAAGTTGCGGGTGCCCTCGGCCTTGGCGCGCTTCAGCGTCAGCGCCGTCGAGGGGGCGGTCGTCTCGAAGCCGATCGCGAAGAAGACGACTTCGCGGTCCGGGTTCTCGCGGGCGATGCGAAGCGCGTCGAGCGGCGAGTAGACCATGCGCACGTCGGCGCCCTCGGCCTTGGCCTCCAGCAGCGTGCTCTCCGAGCCCGGCACGCGCATCATGTCGCCGAAGCAGGTGAACAGCACGCCCGGGTGCTTGGCGATCGCGATGCCGTCATCCACGCGGCCCATCGGGATCACGCAGACGGGGCAGCCCGGGCCGTGGACCAGCTCGACGTTCTCGGGCAGCAGATCGTCGATCCCGTACTTGTAGATGGAGTGGGTGTGGCCGCCGCACACCTCCATGAGCTTGTAGTGGCGGCCCGGCTCGACCGCGGAGAGGATCTGCCCGGCCACGGCGCGACCGATGTCGGCGTCACGGAACTCCTCGACGAAGCGCATCAGACGAGATCCTCTCCCAGGCGCGCGATCGCGACGCCCGCGTGAACCAGCAGGACCTCGCCGCAGACGACCGGCGCGACCAGGTCGACCATGACCTCGATGTCGGCACCGTGCTCGTCCTCGCACACCGCGATGCCCAAGGCCGCATCGACGGAGCGGACCCGGACCGGATCGGCGGCGTCGGAGCACGTCACGCAGTGGCCGTCGTCGGCGCAGACGCTCGCGGTACCCGGAGGCCAATGCGCCGACGCGGCGATCATTCGATCAGGCTCTCTCGAAGCTCGTGAAGCTCCTGCTCGTACTCCTCGCCCATGCCCTCGAGCAGGCGTCTGGTCGCGAGCGCCTCCGCCTCGTCGACCTTGGCGAGCGCGAAGCCGACGTGGATCAGCACCCAGTCGCCGGGCGTCACCCCCCCGTCCGCATCCTCGTCCAGGAGCCCGATGTTGACGTTGCGCGTGACGCCTGCGACATCTACCCGGGCGAGGCGGTTGGCCTCGTCGACGATCTCTACGACCTGCCCTGGAATCGCCAGACACATTGCGTTCGCCTCCGAGCCCCGTACTGGGACACACCCGCGATACAAGTCTGTCTCACCCTACCCACGGGCCACCCCGTCCGCAAGAGCCAAGCGTGGGGACGACACCACCACGCCGACGCCCACCCGTCGGAGACGGCATCAAGCGTGCCGCGTTTCTGGCCGGTCATCCGCCTCGCGGCCGGTGAGTTGACCGAGGCGGAATTGGCGGAGTGGATTCGGCAGCACGTCACCGATCGCTGACGAAGCACGGTCCTGGTGCGCGCCCGCCCCGCGCC